>NZ_JBYCLD010000140.1:0-3931 GCF_057473725.1 Mycobacterium sp. TH-M11
TGTGGCCCCCCCCCCGGGGCGTGTGGGTTTTTGTCAAGGCCCCCCCCCGCCGGGGGGGGCGCCGCCTTTCCATGGACGATCAAGGAATGGTCAGGACCTGTCCCGGGTGGATCAGATCCGGGTTGGAGATGCCGCTGGCGTCGGCGATTATTTGGTATTTGTTGCCGTCGCCGTAGAACTGCTCGGCGATGGCCCACAATGTGTCGCCGGATTCGACGGTGTAGGTGCGTGCGGCTGCGGGCTCAGGCTCCGCGTGAGCGGCTTCCTCGACTGCGTGCTCCTCTGCGACTGGCGGTGCGGCAGCCTCTGGCTCGGGCGGCGGCGGGGCGTCGGTTTCGGTCTTGGTCGACCACGCGGCGGCGTCGCCGGAGTAGAGCACCAGGTTGCGGTCGTCCTGAAGAACGAGGCGGACGTTCTTCTTGCCCTTGGTGTCGGTGTGCCACACCGGGTTGTTGGCGGTGTAGAGCACAAAGTTGCCGTCGCTCTGGACCTCCGCGCGGACCACATCTTCACCGTTGGTGCCCGACGCCCAGATTGCATGTCCGCGCGACGCGAGGACCAGGTTTCCGTCGTCTTGTAACGTCAGGGTGTAAGCCCCGTTGCTCGAGGTAAGCGATTCTCCTTTGACGAGCTTTTGCCCCTCGGTGAGAGTGTCTCCCACAGCAATTCCCTTCTCGTGGTCACGGCAGGTGGATACCGGCCTCGCCGTCAAACTTAGTGATCTTGGCTGAGCGGTGGGGGCTTTCGGCGCGCTGCGATGAAAACGCCGGATAAACAAGGTCGCTCTGCTGAGCGGGATGATCAGCGTCAGGATGCCGGCCGTGTCGATGCTTTGGACTGCGCTGCCGACGGGGCCTGCCAGCCGGGCGGCCCGAAGACGTGACCGAGTCGATCGCGCAGACGCGTTGCCGAACGGAGATCTCGGGCAATAGCCAGGTATTCGTGAGTCTGCAGCTTCCACACGTTGAATGTGTCCACCTGCTTGGTCAGGCCGTAATGCGGGCGAAACGTCTCTTGCCGGAAAGTGCCGAACAACCGGTCCCACACAATGAAAATGCCGCCGTAATTCTTGTCGAGGTACTCGGCATCCATCCCGTGGTGTACACGATGATGCGATGGTGTGTTGAAGACGAATTCGAAAGGCGGCCACATTCTGCCGATGCGCTCGGTGTGTACCCAGAACTGATAGATCAGGTTGACCGAGAAGCTGCAGAACACCAGCCACGGCGGAATACCCAAGAGTGGCAACGGAATCCACATGAGAATTTCGCCGCTGTTGTTCCATTTCTGACGCAGCGCGGTGGCGAAATTGAAGTACTGGCTGGAGTGGTGAGCCTGATGGGTCGCCCACATCAGCCGAATCCGGTGCGCGCTGCGGTGATAGCAGTAGTAGAGCAGATCGACGCCGAGAAGTGCGATCACCCAGGTGTACCAACGCGTCGCCGGCAGATGCCAGGGAGCCAGGTAGGCGTAGATCGCGGCGTAGCCGAGCAACGCGATGAATTTCCAGGCCGCCGTCGTCGCCACCGAGATGAGACCCATCCGGATGCTGGCCCACGAATCGGCCGTCAGATAGGCACCCGAGCGCGGACGATCGGATTGCGCGTCCGCCTCCCGTTCGATGCGTTCGAGCTTGCGTGCCGCGGTCCACTCAACAATCAGCAGCAGAAGGAAGAACGGAATCGAGAACAGCACCGGGTCGCGCATCTGCTCCGGCAAACCCGATAGCCAACCGGCAATCGCATTCACGTCTCACACCCTACGACGTCGCCGTCCTGGGCTCTGAAGCTTGGCCGCCTAATCCGTCTCCGGCGCCCGAGGCATGCGCTCGTCCTCGTCGCCGGCATACCAGTGCACCGCCTGAACGCCCTCTTGCAGTGAGAGTTCAGCGACGAGCCGTTCCAGCCGGGCCGGGGCATGGCCGTCGCTGAGCAGGTACGCGGTCAAGGCGACGCTGTCATCGCCGGTCCGACCCGTATGGATGCCACGCAACACCAGATCGCTGCCGCCGCCCGTGCGCTGGACAATCTGCGCGCGCGCGTACCGTTCGGACTTGGGCCGGCAGATCAGCTGCAGCTGATAGGGCTGGTCGTCTTCGTCCTCCTCCACCACGCTGTCGCCGTGATCGATCAGGTGGCCCAGCGGCCGCCCCAACACGTGGATCGCCACGATCGTGCCGGTGGCGATGAGCGCAAACAACGGATGTCCGCCGGCCGCGAGCACACCGACCGCAGCCGAACACCACAAGGTCGCCGCGGTGTTGAGCCCGCGCACATTGAATCCCTCGCGCAGGATCACCCCACCACCGAGGAAACCGACGCCGGACACGACGTACGACGCCACTCGGGTAGGGCTGCTGTCGTTGGTGACGACCGAGTAGAGCACGAACAGCGTCGCGCCGGTCGCCACCAGTGCGTTGGTCCGCAGGCCCGCCCGTCGAGCCTGCCACTGCCGCTCGATTCCGATGAGCGCGCCGCAGCCGGCCCCAACGCCCAAACGCAGCGCGAATTCAGCGATGCTCAGCGTCTGCATGACGCGGCACTCCTTTCCCCGAACCGAGGTATGGATCCAGTGTGGACGACAAGCGTGATTGGTGCGTTGCCAGGCCGATAGCGTGATCACTTGTCGATGGCGCGAGCGGCTTCGGCAGGGCCGGCGGCAACATCCACCACGGCGCCCGATCGGCTGTCGTTAAAGCGTCGGAGAACTGTTCGAGCACTGGTGATCTCGGTGGCTGTCGTCCCCTCGTCCACAGCACGGCGAAAGTGTCTCCGGCGCACACCGCGCAGGTCATGCAGGGGGTGACTGAGATCGAGGGCGCTGTCGATGTCACCAAGGTGGGCCCTGTCCAGCACTGTGAGGCGCGACACCTCGTGTTGTGTGGTGTCGATGCTGTCGCGGTCCAGAGTGGTCATCGCCAGTCACTCCAATCGACGTCGGGTCGTCATTTGCCGAAATCGGTTCCCGCACAGGGCGTGCCGGTATTCGCGTCGGTGCCAAGCACCTCGTTGACGGCGGCGGTGCGAACGCCGCTTTCGCTTTTCCTATCCCCCAGCTGGCGTACGGAGGATGGCTTTAGTGGGGAATCCGTAGATCGGGGCTTCCTCGTCCTCGTCCTCAGCTTTGTCGACCATGCGCGACGCTCTCGATGCAGCAACAGGCGGCAATCCGGCGGTGACTACCGGGCTGGTGGCGGGTGCGACGGCCGGCAGCGCCGTCGCGGGGGACGGCACGGCATCCGCAGGCGCGAGTAGGGCGGCCGAGTGCGGTGGCACCGACAGGGCTCGGACCAGGGTGGCTTTGCCGACGTTCGCGGTGACGTCGGCCCCGCCGGTGCGCACCCCGGCCAGGACGCCCGAACTACCTAAGCCTGTCGGGGCCGGGGCATCGACAGCACTGAGGTGGGACGTGGCCGCGCCCAGACCGCCGGCCACGGCGGCGGGGTTCAGAGTCCGGCCGAGGACCGTTGTGAGAGCGGTCATATCGCCCACGGCCTGCCCGATGAACGCGGGGCTGTAGGGCGCGCCCGCGAGGACAGAGTTGACCAACGTGGAGTTCAAAAAATTCGACATCGGGGTCGCGCCGGACGATCCCGAGATCAGATTGAAAAACCCAGCCAGCCCCGAGGTGAGGGTTCCCGACCCGGGTGCGGTGATGTTGAGCCCCAGCGCATCCAAGAGCGCGCTCAACCCCGATCCCGATGTGGCGGCTCCGGTCGCGCCGGACAGCCCGCTGGGGTTGGTGAGTCCTTGCAGGGAGGTTTGCAGTGTGGACAGTAGTTGCGAGAGGCTGGTGGGGGTGTTGGTGGCCGCGCTGGAGGTGGCCTGGGCGGCAGCCGCCGTTTGATGAGCCGACCCAGCAGCGGTGGTGGTCACCGGAGCTTCATGAAGCGGGTCAAAGGTGGTCGCGGCAGCGGAGGCGCCCGCATAGC
>NZ_JBYCLD010000141.1:0-13933 GCF_057473725.1 Mycobacterium sp. TH-M11
CTGCTGAGAATGTCGTCGGAGTTGTCCGTCACGTGCGCAACCTCCCCTCGGTGAACTGTCGTTGAATCCCTGGTCGAACGCTGTTGGTGGCCTGACAGGCAATCTAGATCGTTACCCCGGTCGCGATGCCCGCGGGTAAGGTTTGTGCTGAGTGGTTCCGCCGGGAACGCGGCTGGACTACCGTTCGTTGATCAGTTGTTCGCAACAAGGCTTCGAACCCACAGCTCACGAGAGGAACGACGGTGCGGGAGACCAGTAACCCGGTATTTCGCTCGCTGCCCAAGCAGCGTGGCGGATACGCGCAGTTCGGTAACGGCGTCGCAGGCGCCGCGACCCAGTCAGTTCATCAGGCAGACCCCTATGCTCCCTACGTCGACCAGCGGTCCGGCGTTTCGCGCCCGCTGACGATCGACGACGTCGTCACCAAGACGGGGATCACCCTGGCGGTGCTTTCGTCCGTCGCGGTCGTTTCCTATGCCATGGTCGCGGCCAACCAGTCGCTGGCCACCCTGTTCACTTTTGTCGGCGCGTTCGGCGGCCTGGCGTTGGTGATGATTGCGACATTCGCCCGCAAGCAGGACAACCCGGCGATCGTGCTGAGCTACGCCGCGCTGGAAGGGCTGTTCCTCGGGGCATTCTCGTTCCTGCTGACCAACTTCACGGTGGGCTCGAGCGCCAATGCAGGGATGATGATCGGCCAAGCGGTGCTCGGCACGTTCGGCGTCTTCGCTGGCATGCTGGTCGTCTACAAGACCGGCGCCATCCGCGTCACCCCGAAGTTCACCCGGATGCTGGTTGCCGGCATGTTCGGTGTGCTGGCACTGATGCTAGGGAACATGGTTCTGGCGATGTTCGGCGTCGGTCACGGCGAGGGCCTGGGACTGCGCAGCGGTGGTCCGGTGGCCATCATCTTCTCGCTGGTGTGCATCGGTATTGCCGCGTTCAGCTTCCTGATCGACTTCGACGCCGCCGACCAGATGATCCGTGCGGGCGCGCCGGAGAAGGCGGCATGGGGAATTGCGTTGGGCCTGACCGTGACACTGGTCTGGCTGTACATCGAGATCCTGCGCCTGCTGAGTTACTTCCAGAACGACTAGCGCTTGATACGAAAAAGCCGGCACGCGCGCAGTGTGCCGGCTTTTTCGTGCTCAGGGCGTTGATTCTGCGCGGAGGGCGAGTGTCACTCGCCCTTTTGCACCGTGGACGCAGGGTCAATCGCGTGTCGGTGCAGGCTGCCACCATGCGTGGATGAATCGGGAGCCGTTCATCGGTAGCGAGGCGTTGGCCGTCGGCGACCTCAGCCGGCATGAACTGCGTACCTACTACCGCGCGATCATGCCGGACGTGTATGTCGGTCGACGCGCGCAACCATCGTTGCGGCAGCGCACCTTGGGGGCGTGGCTCTGGTCGCGGCGGCAGGGGGTGATCGCCGGCGCGGCCGCATCGGCGATGCACGGGAGTAGGTGGGTCGACGACGACGTGCCGATCGAGTTGATCTGGCGGAATGCGAGACCGCCGCAGGGCGTCTTGACGCGCGATGACCGACTGGCGGACAGCGAATTCCAGCGTCGCGAGGGCCTGTTCGTCACGACACCGGAACGCACTGCCTTCGACATCGGGAGGCGTGGTCCCGTCGGGCGCGCCGTCGCCGCTCTGGACGCACTGGCAGCGGCCACCGATTTCAAGGTGCGCGACGTCTCCCAACTGGCCGCCGGCCATCGACATACGCGCGGTCTGCGGCAATTGGAGATCGCGCTCGATCTGCTCGACGCCGGCGCGCAGTCACCAAAGGAAACCTGGCTGCGACTGCTGTTGATCGGCGCGGGTTTTCCGAGGCCGCGAACGCAGATCGCCGTCGCAGGTGCCGACGGCGTGCCCCGCTACTACCTCGACATGGGGTGGGACGACATCATGCTGGCCGTCGAGTACGACGGCGGCCAACACTGGACCGATCCGCGACAATACGCAGACGACATCACCCGGCAGGAATACGTGGCCAAACTCGGCTGGACCGTGGTCCGGGTGGCGTCACGACACCGCGCCTCGGACGTGATTCGTCGCGTTCGAGGCGCTTGGGATGAGTTGACTCTGCGCGGGCGGTGCGCGTAACTCGAACTTTTGCGCCGCGGACGCAGAGTCAACTCGAAAAACTCAGTTCAGCCGCTCGATGATCAGGGCCATGCCCTGCCCGCCGCCGACGCACATGGTCTCCAGACCGAACGTCTTGTCGTGGGTCTGCAGGTTGTTCAGCAGCGTGGTCGCGATGCGTGCACCGGTCATGCCGAACGGGTGGCCCAGGGCGATCGCGCCGCCCGAGACGTTGAGCTTGTCCTCGTCGATGCCCAATTCGCGCGCCGAGCCGAGCACCTGCACGGCGAAGGCCTCGTTGATCTCGAACAGGTCGATGTCGGAGACCGACAGGCCGGCCCGCTGCATGGCCATCTTGCAGGCCTCGATCGGGCCCAGGCCCATGATCTCCGGCGACAGGCCGCTGACGCCGGTGGACACGATGCGGGCCAGCGGCTTGAGGCCGAGTTCCTTGGCTTTGGTGTCGCTGGTGATCACCACCGCGGCGGCGCCGTCGTTCAGCGGGCAGGCGTTGCCCGCGGTCACCGTCCCGTTGGGCCGGAACACCGGCTTGAGCTGACTGATCTTCTCGTAGGTCGTACCCGGCCGCGGTCCGTCATCGGTGCTGACCGTGGTGCCGTCGGGCAGCGTGACGGGAACGATCTCACGCTCGAAGAAGCCGGACTTGATCGCGGCCTCGGCGCGGTTCTGGCTGCGCACACCCCAGTGGTCCTGGTCTTCGCGGCTGATCCCGGAGATGATCGCGACGTTCTCCGCGGTCTGGCCCATCGCGATGTAAACGTCCGGAATGTGCTGGTCTTTGCGGGGGTCGTGCCACTCCTGCGCGCCCTCGGCGGCGCTCTCCGTGCGCTGCGCGGCCTCGTCGAACAGCGGGTTCTTGGTGTCGGGCAACGAGTCCGAGTTGCCCTTGACGAACCGGGACACCGTCTCGACGCCGGCGGAGATGAACGCGTCGCCCTCGCCCGCCTTGATGGCGTGGAACGCCATCCGGATGGTCTGCAGGGACGACGAGCAGTACCGGTTGACGGTGGTGCCGGGCAGGAAGTCGTAGCCGAGTTCGACCGCGACCACCCGGGCCATGTTGAAGCCCTGCTCGCCGCCGGGCAGGCCGCAGCCCAGCATCAGGTCGTCGATCTGGTGCGGGTTGAGAGCCTCCACCTTGTCGAGAGCGGCGCGCACGATCTGCGCGGCAAGGTCGTCGGGTCGGATGCTGACCAGCGACCCTTTCATCGCCCGCCCGATCGGCGAGCGGGCAGTTGAAACAATGACGGCTTCCGGCATGTCGGCTCCAGGTGTGGGGGATCGTGGTCTGGAACCGAATCTAGCCCGACGACGATGCGAGCCGCGAAGCGGCTCGGTGAGAAGTCGGGCGGTCGAATCTAGCCCGACGACGATGCGAGCCGCGAAGCGGCTCGGTGAGAGCTAGCCGGAGGCGGCGACGATCGGCGCGGGCACGCCGGTGGTGGGCCGACGCCACAGCCGGGACAATAACCGCAGCATCGAATAGCCGGGCCCGGCTTCGGTGGCCGACGACGACGCCAGGCCGGGCAGTGGCTCGCCGGCCCACTCGCCGAGCGCGTGACACAGCGCCGGCAGTAGCTGGCTTGCGGCCAGGGCATAGCCCGCGGCCGACGGGTGGAATTGGTCGTCGGACAGCATCAACTCGGGTGCATGTTTGAACTCGCCGTTGACGAGAGAGGCCAGCGGCACCGGCACGCCGCCGGCTGACCGCACGGCGCCCGATTGGGCGCGGGCCAGCCGCAGGCCCAGAGTCCGCACCGTCCACCGTAATGGTTGCGGAATCGCCTTGACCACACCGAAATCGGGGCAGGTGGCGACGACGACCTCGGCGCCGCTGGCGCGCAACCGCCACACCGCCGCGCCGAGCCGACGTGCGGAGGCGCCGATGCCGTTCAATCGGGTGACGTCGTTGGCGCCGATCAGGATCACCGCCGCGTCCGGCGGCGGCCCAGCCACGAACATGGCGTCGACCTGCCCGGACAGGCCTTTGGAGGTGGCTCCGACAATTGCTTTGGTGCTCAACCGGATCCGTTTACCGCTCTGCTCGGCCAGGCCGCGGGCGATCAGGACGCCGGGAACCTGTTCAGCGGTGCGGCAGCCGTAACCGGTCGCCGTCGAGTCGCCGAAGATCATCAAGTGCAGATCGAAGTCCACCCCGCGTTGCCAGCGCTCCACCGGGCCGCCGCCGGGCGAATAGACGCCGTCGGCGCGAGGCGGGACGTCCCACGATTTGGGGATGACGGTGCGCGCCTTCTCGGCCTGCCCGATCAGCAGGTTTCGCACCCCCACATAGGCGGTGCCGGTCGATGCCAGCGCGCCCGCTGCGGCCAGCGCGACCATCGAACTTCGCGGTGCGCGTCGTACCACGCGACCAGTTTATGTTGCGCAATGCGACTCGGCAGGGTGCCCCGGGCCTGCGGCGTTACGGGTCGGAGCAATCTTGGTATCGAATCAGACTCTTTGATTGTCGAAACTCTTTAAAGTGTCAAGCTGAGTTAATGACGTGGTGGGGGGGAACTTCGCAACTTCGTTGACATGTTTATCGCACTACAACGGCGTAGGAGTGTTGAGCATGACCGCACTGAGTACGGCTTCGGCTTACCCCCGGGTGGTGCGCACCCGTGACGTGTTGGGGGCCCGCGGCAGACCGGTCGAAGTCGTCGAGAGCGGTCCCAGTCTCTCCGGCATGGTGGCCGCTCTGGTCTGCAAGCTGACGATCCGCCCGGCCCTTGGTGTGGTCAGCCATATCCCGCATGTCCCGTTTCCGTTCGGCATCATCGATTTCGCCGCGCGGGTCTTGCTCCCCGCCCCGGGAACCGTGCGCACCACGGTCGAATTGCCGCACTGCGAAGCGCAGTTGGTGCGCGCTCCCGGTGTGCTGCCCGCCGACGGCAACCGGCGAGTGGTGCTGTACCTACACGGCGGGGCCTTCCTGACGTGCGGTGCCAACTCTCACAGCCGAATCGTCAACGCGCTGTCGAAGTTCGCCGACACCCCGGTGCTGGTGGCCAACTACCGCCTCATCCCGAAGCACTCGGTCGGCCAGGCGCTCGACGACTGCCATGACGCCTATCGGTGGCTGCGGCTGCGCGGATATCAGCCCGACCAGATCGTGGTGGCCGGCGACTCGGCCGGTGGTTACCTGGCTCTAGCTTTGGCCCAACGGCTCCAGCAGGTGGGCGAAGAGCCGGCAGCCCTGGTTGCGATCTCGCCGCTGCTGCAGCTGGCCAAGGAACCCAAGCAATCGCACCCCAACATCAAGACCGATGCGATGTTCGGAGCCAAGGCTTTTGACGCGTTGTTCAGCTTGGTCGCCAAGGCGGCTCGCAAGCATGTCGTCGACGGCGAGCCCGAACAGCTCTATGAGCCGTTGGACCACGTCGAGCCGGGGCTTCCCCGCACGTTGATCCACGTGTCGGGCTCGGAAGTGTTGTTGAACGACGCCCGTCTGGCGGCCCGCGCCCTCGCCGCTGCGGGCGTGCCGACCGAGGTACGAGTCTGGCCCGGACAGATCCACGACTTCCAGCTCGCCGCGCCGATCGTTCCCGAAGCGGTTCGTTCGCTGCGACAGATCGGCGAGTACATCCGCGAGGCCACCGGCTGAGGCCCAACCGGGCTGCCGCGCGCAGCCCAGACGCACCTGAGACGATTCAACCCATGCGGATCGCGCGGCACATCAGTGAACTCATCGGAAACACGCCACTGGTTGCGCTGAACTCGGTCGTGCCGCCGGGTTCGGGCCGGGTGGTGGCCAAGGTCGAATACCTCAGCCCGGGCATGAGCAGCAAAGACCGGATCGCGGTGAAAATGATCGACGCCGCCGAGGCCAGCGGAGCGCTCCGGCCCGGCGGCACCATCGTCGAGCCGACGTCCGGCAACACCGGCGTCGGGTTGGCTCTGGTCGCGCAGCGTCGCGGCTACCACTGCATATTCGTCTGCCCGGACAAGGTCAGCGAGGACAAGCGCAACGTACTGCGCGCCTACGGCGCCGAGGTGGTGGTGTGCCCGACGGCGTTGCCGCCCGATCACCCGGACAGCTACTACAGCGTCTCCGATCGGCTGGTCCGCGAAACCGAGGGCGCCTGGAAGCCCGACCAGTATTCCAACCCGCAGGGTCCGGCCAGCCACTACGAGAGCACCGGTCCGGAGATCTGGGCCGACACCGACGGTCAAGTCACCCATTTCGTGGCCGGGATCGGAACCGGCGGGACGATCACCGGCGCCGGGCGCTACCTCAAGGACGCCTCGGGCGGGAAGGTGCGCGTGATCGGCGCCGACCCGGAAGGCTCGGTGTACTCCGGCGGCAGTGGCCGGCCCTATCTGGTCGAAGGTGTCGGTGAGGATTTCTGGCCGGCCGCCTACGACCCGGCCATCCCCGACGAGATCATCGCGGTCTCGGACTCGGATTCGTTCGACATGACCCGCAGGCTGGCCCGCGAAGAGGCCATGCTGGTCGGGGGTTCCTGTGGGATGGCGGTGGTGGCGGCGCTGAAGGCGGCCGAGCGAGCCGGGCCCGACGCTCTGGTCGTCGTGCTGCTGCCCGATGGCGGGCGCGGCTATATGTCGAAGATCTTCAACGACGCCTGGATGTCGTCGTACGGTTTCCTGCGGACCAGGCTGGACGGCTCGGTCGAGCAGCCTACGGTCGGTGACGTGCTGCGGGGCAAGTCCGGTCACCTGCCCGACCTGGTGCACACCCATCCGTCGGAGACCGTGCGTGACGCGATCAGCATCCTGCGCGAGTACGGGGTGTCGCAGATGCCGGTCGTCGGTGCCGAGCCGCCGGTGATGGCCGGCGAGGTGGCCGGCAGTGTCTCCGAGCGCGAACTGCTCTCGGCCGTGTTCGAGGGCCGCGCGCACCTGGCCGACGCGGTCGGCCAGCACATGAGCCCGCCGCTGCCGATCATCGGCGCCGGCGATCAGGTCGGTTCGCTGGCCAAGACACTGCGAGATCTGGACGCGGTAATGGTCGTCGAGGAAGGCAAGCCGGTGGGGGTCATCACCCGCTACGACCTGCTTGGCTTCCTATCTGACGGTGCGTCACGTAAGTAAAGTCGGGCAAAGAGAAAGTCGCTGATGACCGAGCAACCACCGTCGTCGTTCCCGCCGCCACCACCACCGGGAGGCGGCAACTACCCGCCGCCGCCACCACAGTCGGGGGGATACGTTCCGCCGCCACCGGGACCGGTCTTGCGCGGGCTGACCCGCGAGCAGTACACGCCGTGGAGCATCCGGGCCGTGGCTTACCTCGTCGACCACCTACCGCTGGCGTTGATTCTGGGCGTCGGCTGGCTGGTGCTGGAGAACTCCGTCAACAGCGCATGCCTGACCAACATCACCATGAATGCCGTCGAGCAGATCTGCTCGACGGGGCCTTCGTCGCTGGGCCTCACCGTGATGTGGATTTCGGCGCTGATCGGATTGGGCTATTTCGTCTGGAACTTTGGCTATCGCCAGGGCGTCACCGGCGCCAGCATCGGCAAGTCGCTGCTGAGGTTCACGGTCGTCAGCGAAAACACCGGAAAGCCCATCGGATTCGGTATGTCGATGCTGCGGGCGATCGCCCACGTGGTCGACGCGGTCATCTTCTGCGTCGGCTATCTGTTCCCGCTGTGGGACGCCAAGCGACAGACACTGGCCGACAAAATGATGGCCACGGTCTGCCTACCGCAGGATCCACCCGCCGAGGGCACGTCGGCGTAGACCACGGATCGGCGCTCCCGCGCCGGCTGGTTGCGATGACTAGGCTGATCGACGATGAGCGGACACGAACATTTAGCCAAAGCGGGCCTGTCCACCAAGGCCATCCACGCCGGCTATCGGCCTGACCCGGCGACCGGCGCGGTCAATGCCCCGATCTACGCCAGCAGCACCTTCGCCCAAGACGGGGTCGGCGGTCTGCGCGGTGGATTCGAGTACGCCCGCACCGGTAACCCGACCCGGGCCGCACTGGAGGCTGCGCTCGCCGCCGTCGAGGACGGCCGCTTCGGGCGTGCCTTTAGCTCCGGCATGGCGGCCGCCGACTGCGCGTTGCGCGCGGTGCTGCGTCCCGGCGATCACGTGGTGATTCCCGACGATGCCTACGGCGGCACCTTCCGGCTCATCGACAAGGTCTTCCGCCACTGGGGCGTGCTGCACACCCCAGTCTCGCTGGCCAACCTCGACGCCGTGCGCGCGGCGATCACGCCGCAGACCCGGCTGATCTGGGTAGAGACGCCGACCAACCCGTTGCTGTCGATCGGCGACATCGCCGGGATCTCCCAGATTGGAACTGACAATGACGCAAAAGTATTGGTGGACAACACTTTTGCCTCACCGGCGCTGCAGCAGCCGCTGACGCTGGGCGCCGATATCGTGCTGCACTCGACGACGAAATACATCGGCGGGCACTCCGACGTGGTGGGCGGGGCGCTGGTGACCAACGACGAGGAGTTGGATGCGGCGTTCGGCTTCCTGCAGAACGGCGCCGGCGCGGTCCCGGGGCCGTTCGACGCCTACCTGACCATGCGCGGCCTGAAGACGCTGGTGCTGCGCATGCAGCGGCACAGCGAAAACGCCGCTGCGGTAGCGCAATTCCTCGCCGAACACCCCGCGGTGGATACGGTGTTGTATCCCGGCCTACCGAGCCACCCCGGTCACCGGGTCGCCGCCCGACAGATGCGCGGTTTCGGCGGCATGGTGTCGGTGCGGATGAAAGGCGGTCGCGCGGCGGCACAGGCGTTGTGTGCCGCCACCGAGGTGTTCATCCTCGCCGAGTCGCTGGGCGGGGTGGAGTCGTTGATCGAGCATCCCGGTGCGATGACCCACGCGTCGACGGTCGGCTCGCAGCTGGAGGTTCCGGACGACCTGGTGCGGCTATCGGTCGGCATCGAGGACATCGCCGACCTGATCGCCGACCTCGAGCAGGCGCTCGGCTGACGGCCCGCTCGGCATCGGGGCCCGCTCGGCATTGGGGCTAGGAGTGGTACGGCTCCGCGCTGACCAGGGTCACCTTGATGGTGCTGCCGTTGGGCACATGGTAACTGCGCGTCTCGCCTTCCTTGGCGTCGATCAGCGCGCCGCCCAGCGGCGAGTTCGGTGAGTACACCTCAAGCTTGCCGTCGTTGACGGCTTGCTCACGGGTGCCGATCAGAAACGTCTCGGTGTCGGACTTGTCGCCGTTGTAGTACACCTTGACCACCGAGCCCGGCAGCGCCACGCCGGACTGCTTGGGCACCTCGCCGACCTTCGCATTGTTGAGCAGGTCCTGCAGTTGGCGAATGCGCGCTTCTTGCTGTCCCTGCTCTTCGCGCGCGGCATGGTAGCCACCGTTCTCGCGTAGGTCACCCTCCTCGCGCCGGTCGTTGATTTCGGCGGCGATGACCGGTCGATTCGCGATCAATTGGTCGAGCTCGGACTTCAGCCGATCATGTGACTCCTGGGTCAACCAGGTCACCTGGGTGTCCGTCATCTCGTCGTGCTCCTCGTGGTGTCGGTGGGCGGATTACCGCCGCGGCAGGCTGTCGGTCGTGCTGCCGCGCGGTTCCGCCACGGGTGCTGCCGACCTCAGTAGTCGGGCGGACCCCCTGTGCGGCACATGGCCGCTAATGCAGCAATACACGGTCCCAGCCGGAACCGTGCATCAGGCCAGCCTACCACCGCCGAGGTGATGGCCGGGGACATTTTCGCAGTTAGGGGTTTGCTTGTCGGCGCGGTTGGTCAGGGCGCGCGCAGGTAGCCGGGCACGTCGGTGCCGCAGCCGTAGATATCGCCCATCGCGGCCGGCTTGCTGGACTTGAGTACCGTCGTGACCTGCACGGTTTTCTGTTTGGCCGGCGCAACCAGCACCTCGCGCCGACCCGTCTCGCTGCCATCTTTGGCGCGCACCCGCACGATGCAATCGACCGCGCGGGAGGGGTCTTTTCGGGTCACGCTGATGGTTACTGAAACGGTCTGGCCGTCGATCAGCCGGTACCCGGCCAGCGTCCCGTCGACGTCGGCGCGGCCCAGTCGCTGGTACGCGATCAGTGCCAGCGTCGTCCCGGCCGCGAGGACTACGACGGACAGCACGATGAACCAGCGCCGCGACGGACGGGACAGCCGAGAACGCCCGTAGCGGGCCTGCGGCGGTGTGGGAGAGCGTTCGGTCATGGTGTCGCTTTGTCGATGCCCGGGGTTTCGGCCCCCGGCGTCCGGGATGGAACTATATGGACCTGGAACTATATGGACCTGGAACTATAGGCGGTACACGACAGCATAGTCAGGGAGCACGTGAGCGAACTGCGTTTGATGGCGGTGCACGCCCACCCGGACGACGAGTCCAGCAAGGGCGCTGCCACCCTTGCCTACTACGCCGACAAGGGCTACCGAGTCCTGGTGGTGACGCTGACCGGAGGCGAGCGGGGCGACATCCTCAACCCAGCGATGGATCTGCCGGAGGTACATGGACGCATTGCCGACGTCCGACGCGACGAGATGGCCAAGGCGGCCGAGATCCTCGGTGTCGAACACGCCTGGCTCGGCTTCGTCGACTCCGGCTTGCCGCAAGGAGATCCGCCGCCGCCACTGCCGAACGACTGTTTTGCGCTGACGCCGCTGGAGGTGTCCACCGAGGCGCTGGTACGGGTCGTGCGGGAGTTCCGGCCACACGTGATGACCACCTACGACGAGAACGGCGGCTACCCGCACCCCGATCACATTCGCTGCCATCAGGTTTCGGTGGCCGCCTACGAGGCAGCCGGTGACTATCGTCGCTTCCCGGAGGCGGGCCCGGTGTGGACGGTGTCCAAGCTCTACTACAACCACGGATTCCTGCGGCAGCGGATGCAGAAGCTGCAAGACGAGTTCGCCAGGCGCGGTCAGACCGGGCCATTCGAGAAGTGGCTCAAGCACTGGGATCCCGCCCACGATATCCATGCCGAGCGGGTGACGACGCGTGTCGAATGCTCGGCGTATTTCGGTCGGCGTGACGACGCGCTGCGCGCGCACGCCACCCAGATCGACCCCGATGGCGATTTCTTCGCCGCGCCGATCTCGTGGCAGCAGGAGCTGTGGCCGACCGAAGAATTCGAGCTGGCCCGCTCGCGCGTTCCGGTGCGGCTGCCCGAGACCGACCTGTTCGCCGGAATCGAGGATCAACTGTGACGTATCTGAACCTGGCCGTGTCGGCGCTGCTGGCCGAGGACGGGCCACACAACAGCGGACCGGACTTCGGCAAAGCCAGCCCATTCGGGCTGTTGGTTGTTGTGCTGCTGCTGATCGCGGTAGTGCTTTTGGTGCGTTCGATGAATCGGCACCTCAAGACGCTGCCGGAGTCCTTCGATCCGCGGCACCCCGAGCCCGACCAGGCTGTCGACGACGGCACGATCGATCAACCGCCGCATGAGCCGCGCCCTTGAGTCCGGGGGCTAACCAGCTCGCCGGGGCCGCCAGCCCCTACCTCCGCCAGCACGCCGACAACCCGGTGCACTGGCGGCAGTGGTCGTCGGTCGCGTTGGCGGAGGCCGCGCAACGCGATGTGCCGGTGCTACTTTCGATCGGCTACGCCGCCTGCCACTGGTGTCACGTGATGGCGCACGAATCGTTCTGCGACGACGAGGTGGCCGCGGCAATGAATGCCGGCTTCGTCTGTGTCAAAGTGGACCGCGAGGAGCGGCCCGACATCGACGCGGTCTACATGAGTGCCACCGTCGCGCTCACCGGGCAGGGCGGCTGGCCGATGACGTGCTTCCTGACACCCGATGGACGGCCGTTTTTCTGCGGCACCTACTACCCCAAAGCGGCTTTTCTGCAGCTACTTTCGGCGGTATCGGAGACTTGGCGGGATCGGCGTGAAGAGGTCGAGCAGACGTCCGACCAGATCACGGCCGGCCTGCGCTCGATGGTTTCGGGGTTGCCCGACCGCGGTCCGCAACTGGAGTCGGCGCTCTGCGACCACGCTGTGGGGGCGGTGTTGCGTGATGAGGATGTCGCACACGGCGGATTCGGTGGGGCGCCGAAATTCCCCCCGTCGACCCTGATCGAGGCGCTGCTGCGGCATTGGGAGCGGACCGGGTCGCCGGAGGCGCTGGCCGCCGTCCAACGGGCTGGGGGCGCGATGGCTCGGGGCGGCATGTACGACCAATTGGCCGGCGGGTTCGCCCGCTACAGCGTCGACAATGCCTGGGTGGTGCCGCATTTCGAGAAGATGCTGTACGACAACGCGCTGTTGTTGCGGTCCTATGCGCATTGGGCGCGCAGAACCGGTGACCCGTTGGCGCGGCGCGTCACTGCCGAGACCGCGCGGTTTCTGCTCGACGAACTGCGTTACGACAACGCCATGTTCACGTCGTCGCTGGACGCCGACGCTGACGGCCGCGAGGGCTCGACCTATGTCTGGACACCCGACCAGCTCACCGACGTGCTTGGCGACAGCGATGGGCGTTGGGCCGCTTTGGCTTTCGGCGTGACAACGACCGGCACATTCGAAGACGGCGCATCGGTGCTGCAGCGGCTGGAAGACCCCACGGACCCTGACCGCTTCGAGCGCATCCGGGCCGCGTTGTTGGCGGCCCGGCTGACCCGGCCCCAGCCGGGTCGCGACGACAAGGTCGTCACCGCCTGGAACGGCCTGGCGATTACCGCGCTGGCCGAGGCCGCTGTGGCGCTGGACGTGCCTGAATTGGCCGACGCCGCAGCCCATTGCGCCAAGGAGCTGCTGCGTCTGCATCTGGTGGACGGCCGGCTGCGGCGGGCCAGCCTGGGGGGCCGGGCCGGCGACAGCGCCGCGATGCTGGAGGATCACGCGATGCTGGCTACCGGTCTGCTCGCGCTCTGTCAGCTGTCGCCGGCCGCCGGCTGGCTGACCGCCGCCACCACGCTGCTCGATATTGCGTTGGCGCACTTCGCCGATCGTGACCAGCCCGGGCGCTGGTTCGACAGCGCCGACGACGCTGAGCAGCTGGTGCTGCGGCCAGCCGACCCGTACGACAACGCGACCCCGTCTGGCGCCTCGGCGGTCGCCGAGGCGTTGCTCACCGCGGCCCACCTGACCGGCCAGGAGCGCTACCTGCAGGCGGCAGCCGATGCGCTGCAAGCACATTCGCCGCTACTGGCTCGCGCGCCGCGCTCGGCCGGCCACTGGCTGTCCGTCGCCGAGGCCGCCGTGCGTGGGCCGGTGCAGATCGCGGTGGCCTGTTCGGGCCCCGGCTCGCCGCTGCTGGCCGAGGCTCGCCGCATTGCACCCGGCGGCGCGATCGTGGTCGGCGGCCCGGTGGATTCGTCGCCTTTGCTGGCCGGCCGCGACCGGGTCGGGGGTGTCGACGCGGCGTATGTGTGCCGCGGCCAAGTCTGCGATCTGCCGGTCACGGGCGGCGACGAACTGGCGGAATCGCTCTCGCGGTGACGATGCGGGCCGCGCCACGGCCCGAGGAGGCGGCGGGTCGTTAAATCCTGCGCGGTAACCTGCGACGCATGCTGAGCGCCGAAAAGATCACCGCCGTCGTCAACCGCTACATCAGCCTGGTGGGCAGTGGCACCGCGGACGATCTCGTCGAGTTGTACGCCGAAGACGCCACCGTCGAAGATCCGGTCGGCGGTGAGGTGCACATCGGGCGGCAGGCCATCCACGGGTTCTATTCCGCGATGGAAGCCGTGCAGCGGCAGTGCGAACTGGTGACGCTGCGGGTGGCGGGCCACGAGGCGGCGTTCCACTTCAAGCTGATCGTCACCGCCGGTGAGAGCAAGATGCTCATCGAGCCGATCGACGTGATGGTCTTCGACCATGAGGGCAAGATCAGTGCGATGAAGGCCTACTGGTCGCAAGACAGCGTCACGCAGCTGTAGCGATCCGCGGCGCAGGCCTAGA
>NZ_JBYCLD010000142.1:0-3054 GCF_057473725.1 Mycobacterium sp. TH-M11
CGGCAAGCAGGCGTCCGTCCTCTTTCCAGACCGAGGCCTTCAACGTCTCCCCGGGATAGGCGACACCGGCGAACCGGGCGCCGTAGGAGCCGACGGCGGCAGCGTCGGCGTCGAGGAACGCATCGGTCAGCGCCTTGCAGGTCATGCCGTAGGTGCACAGCCCGTGCAGGATAGGCCGCGGAAATCCTGCGCGAGCAGCGAATTCGGGGTCGGAGTGCAGCGGGTTACGATCGCCGCAGAGCCGGTAGAGCAGCGCCTGCTGTGGCAGCACCGGGATGTCGAGTTCGACGTCTGGCGCCCGGTCCGGGGTGGCCGTGCTGCTCGACGGTCCGCGGTCACCGCCGAATCCGCCCTCTCCGCGGGCGAAGATCGACCGGCGTTGGGTCCACAGCAGCGTCCCGTCTGGCGCGGTCACTGACGTCTCGGACCAGATCACCGCGGCTTTGCCTTTGTCCCAGATGTCGGTAAACCGGGTGACTGCCTTCCCTGAACCCGACGGCGGCAGCGGCGCGGGCGCGGTGACCTGCTCGCTGGCGTGCAGGACTTTGCTCAACTCGACGTCGATGCCGGGAAACTGCACGGTCGGCGGCCTGGTCATGTGAAAGCTGGCGGCGACGCTGCCGAATGTCGGCAGCACCTGCGGAGTGTCGTCGAGCAGGTAGCGCAGTTCGCGGGAATCCAACGGGTCGGCGCCCGCGCCCAGACCGAGGTGGTAGAGCTGGATATCGCTGCTGCTCCAGGAGAATTCGATCGGCTCCAGCACCGCGGCGAGCGCGACGTCCACATCAATCGGCATGTCAGCCCTTTCCCTCGGACGCTCCAGCTATGTGCAGAGCGGCCAGGTAGCCGAAGGTCATGGCGGGCCCGATGGTGCCACCCGGACCGGGATAGGTGTGACCCATCACCGGGGCGCTGACATTGCCTGCGGCGTAAAGGCCTTCGATGATGCTGCCGTCGTCGCGCAGCGCCCGGCCGTGCACGTCGGTGCGGACACCGCCCTTGGTGCCCAGGTCGCCGGGCACCATCTTGGCGGCGTAGTACGGGCCATGGCTGATCTCGCCGAGGTTGGGGTTCGGCTTGTTGGTCGGATCGCCGTAGTACCGGTCGTAGGCACTCTCACCGCGGTGGTAGTCGGAATCGACGCCCGAGCGCGCGAAGCCGTTGAACCGCTGCACCGTTGCGGTGAAATCGTCGGCGGGCAAGCCGGCCTTGGCGGCCAACTCCTCCAGGGTATTTGCCTGGACGATCACGCCGGATTCCATCCATTTGCGTGGAATACGTTGTCCTGGCTGTAATCCCGCAAAGATGTAGCGGTCGCGGTATCGCTGGTCGAAAACCAGCCAGGCCGGGATGTTCTCGCCCGGCCCGGGGCCCTGGCCGTACTCGCCGCCGTACATGTGATGGCACGCCTCGACGTACGGCATGGATTCGTTCATGAATCGCTGGCCGGACATGTTGACGATGATAGAGCCGGGGGAGTTGCGTTCCGACAGCGCGAACCACGGCGCTCCTACCAGTGGAACCGTCGGGCCCCACCAGGCGTCTTCCATGATTTCCAATGCCGCACCGAGCTTTTCGGCGGCCACGATGCCGTCGCCGGTGTTGGCCTTCGCGCCGACGGTCCATTCGGTGCTGATTGGTGCGCGCTGGTACTTCACCCGCATTTGCTCGTTGTGCTCGAACCCGCCGCAGCCGAGTATGACGGCCTTGCGCGCCCGAATAAGTTGCGGCTCTGCGGCTTCTGATCCCAGAGTGTCGCGGACGTAGATGCCGCGGACCGCACCGTCCTCGACGTAGAGGTCGGTCAGCGCCGTGTTGAGCCGCACCGGCACGCCCGCCTTGCGGAGCCCGACCCGAAGCGGGGCGATCAGCGCGCGTCCCATGCCGACCAGGTTCTGCCCGGTCGCTTTAGCCCACATGGTGCGCCCGCCGACCTTGAGGCTGCGCAGCACGCCGCGCGGATGACGTTTGAGCTGATTCAGTCGCACGTAATCCTGTTGCATCACAACGACATTAAGTGGGACCTTGCCGTACGGCGGCTCCAGGCCGGCCAGGTCGGGCCCGAGCTTCTTGGCGTTGAACGGCTTCGGCTCGATCGAACGGCCGCCCGCGCGACCGCCCGGTGCCTCGGGGTAATAGTCAGCGTATTGCGGCACCCAGCACATCTTCAGCGGGGAATGCTTCAGCACGAACGACAGCATCTCTGGTCCACGCTCGAGGTAGGTGTCGATGCGCTGCGCTTCAACGACATCACCGACGATCCCGTGCAGGTAGGTGCGGGCAGCCTCGGCCGTATCCTTGACCCCGGCCCGCTTGAGGACCTCGTTGTTGGGAATCCACACGCCACCCCCGGAGCGGGCGGTGGAGCCGCCGAAGTGGGCGGCTTTCTCTACGATCACCGTGCTAAGTCCCCGGTGGGCGGCCGCGAGGGCAGCAACCATGCCGGCGCCGCCGCTTCCGACCACGACGACGTCGAACTCCTGATCCGTCATGTAGAACACGTTATAGAATTGCCGGGGCCGGGCGCTACTGCCCCGGTCAATCGAGTGAGGGGACTTCGGCCAATGCTTTCGTCAGCCACCCGTGATGCGCTGGCCGCCGACCTCGCAGAGGCTGAACGGACCCGTCGGCCGATCACACCGCTGACGTCCGCTCACGCCGGTATCGACGTCGTCGACGCCTACGAAATTCAGCTGATCAACATCCGGCAACGGGTGGCCGAGGGCGCCCGGGTGGTGGGCCACAAGGTGGGTCTGTCGTCGTTGGCGATGCAGCAGATGATGGGTGTCGACGAGCCTGACTACGGCCACCTGCTCGACGAGATGCAGGTCTTCGAGGACGTCCCGGTCCGCTCCGAGAAGTATTTGTATCCGCGGGTGGAGGTCGAAGTCGGGTTCATCCTGGCCCGCGACCTGCCGGGCGCAAGCTGCACCGAGGAAGACGTCCTGGCGGCGACCGAGGCGTTCGTGCCGTCGATCGAGCTGATCGACACCAGGATCACCGACTGGAAGATCGCGCTGTGCGACACCATCGCCGACAACGCATCGTCGGCGG
>NZ_JBYCLD010000143.1:0-3255 GCF_057473725.1 Mycobacterium sp. TH-M11
CGGGGATCCCGTCGTACTGCGATGTGGCCTGGATCGGCCGGCCGACTTCGTCGTCGGAACCCCGATCCAGGTCGTCGACAACGTGCAATGGTTCGACGTCAACCAGGATCAGCGATCCACCTGGTACACCGTCGACCGCTCCGTCTACGTGGCGCTGACGTTGCCGCGAGGCTCCGGACCGACGCCGATCCAACAACTCTCCGAACTGATCGACCGCGTCCTGCCGGCCCACCCGATCGATCCGTCGAGACCGGGCTAACCCCAAACCGAGCTAGCGCAGACCTATCCCCTGCGACAGCGCGGTGTCCACCATGGTCGCGAGCAGGGTTTGGTAGTCCACGCCGCTGGCCGCCCACATCCGGGGATACATCGAGATCCTGGTGAATCCTGGCATCGTGTTGACCTCGTTGATCAACGGCCCGTCGTCGGTGAGGAAGAAGTCCACCCGCGCCAGACCCCGGCCGTCGATCGCCCTGAACGCCCGAATGGCCAACTCCCGCACGGCATCACTGACGTCGTCGTCGATCTTGGCGGGTACGTCGAGTTCGGCCGCGTCATCGAGGTATTTGGTCGCAAAGTCGTAGAAAGAATCCTCACGGCCGCGGACCCCGGCCACCCGGATCTCACCGACGGCGCTGGCTCGCACTGTGCCATCGGGGAATTCGAGTACGCCGCACTCCAGTTCGCGGCCATCGATCGCCGACTCGACGATCACCTTCGGGTCGTGCTTGCGGGCGTAGGCGATCGCGTCGGGCAGTTCCTGACGACTGGTGACCCGGCTGACACCGATCGAGGAGCCACCGCGGGCTGGTTTGACGAATGCCGGAAACCCAAGCCGGTCAACCTGTTCGGTGTCCAGCATGGATTGCGATGGCCGTAGCACCGCGTAGTCGCCGATCGGCAGTCCCTCGGCCACCAGCAGCTTCTTGGTGAACTCCTTGTCCATTCCCGCCGCGCTGGCCAGCACCCCGGCACCAACGTACGGCACCCCGGCGAGCTCAAGCAGGCCTTGAATGGTGCCGTCTTCGCCGTACGGCCCATGCAGCACCGGGAACACCACGTCGACCGCGGCCAACACCTCGGCCCCGCCCGGCGACAGTGCGATGAGCTGCCCAGCCCGCCCGGGGTCCGCAGTCAGCGCCAGCTCTCTGCCCGACTGCGCGCTCACTGCGGGCAATTGCCGGTTGGCGATCGCGAGCGCGTCCGGGTCGCCGTCGGTCAGTACCCACGAGCCTTCCGGGGTGATGCCCACCGCGACGACATCGAACCGTTCCGGGTCCAGGTTGCGCAGGATGCTGCCCGCCGAGACGCAGGAAATGGCGTGCTCGTTGCTGCGTCCGCCGAATACAACGGCAACCCGGACACGGCCCTGATCGGGCGTACCGGAAGGCAGGCGGGCGTCCACAGTCTAGAGAGGCTACCGTCTGGTGCTGCGGTGCCGGTTACGAGCTCATTCCGGCTTGGTGCTGCGCCCCAGCAGCGCGATCACCGCCTGATCCACCGACAAGCCCTTGTGACAGACCCGATGGACGGCGTCGGTCAGCGGCATTTCGACGTCGTAACTGGAGGCCAGCGCCAGCACCGACGTACACGAGGTCACCCCTTCGACGACGTGGCCATCGCGCGCCCGCATCGCCGACTCCAGGGTTTCGCCGCGCCCCAGGCTTTCGCCGAAGGAACGATTGCGCGACCGCGGCGAGGTGCAGGTGGCGACCAGATCGCCCACCCCTGCCAGGCCGGCCATCGTCGCAGCCTTGGCGCCGACCGCGATGCCGAGCCGCATGATTTCGGCCAGGCCGCGGGTGATGATCGCCGCCGCCGTGTTTTCCCCGAGCCCGAGGCCGGCCGCCATCCCGCAGGCCAGCGCGATCACGTTCTTGCAGGCGCCGCCGATCTCGGTGCCGATCACGTCGGCGTTGGTGTACGGCCGGAAATACCCGGCGTTGAGCATCCGCTGCAGCGCCACCGCGCGACCGGAGTCGCTGCAGGCGATGACGGTGGCGGCCGGCTGACCGGCGGAGATCTCGCTGGCGAGGTTCGGCCCGGAGATCACCGCGACCTGCGACGGGTCGACGCCGGTCACGTCGACGATGACCTGGCTCATCCGCATCAGCGTGCCCAACTCGATGCCTTTGGCGGTACTGATCAACGTTGCTCCGGTGGCGAACAGACCGTTCCACTGTTGGAGGTTGGCGCGCATCGTCTGCGCGGGCACGGCCAGCAGCACCGTCGTCGCCGCATCGAGCGCCTCTTCGGCATCCGCGGTGGCCCTGATGCCCGCGGGCAACTGCACGCCCGGCAGGTAATCGGGATTGCGAAGACTGCCATTGATTTCCGCGGCAAGCTCGGGCCGGCGCGCCCACAACGTCACCTCGCCGCCGGCATCGGCCAGCAACTTGGCCAGCGCCGTACCCCACGCGCCGGCACCCATCACTGCTGTCGCGGTGGACATGATCTGACTGGGCCTCCGTCGTCGTCAAGGGTGACACCTACTGCCGGGGCTTCACGGTAGCCCAGCGACCGTGCAAATCTCACCGCGCCGGGATCCTGCGGCAGCGGTCGGATCGTTGGTTGCACCTTCGACGCGGCCGGTCGAGCCGGGATCAGCCCGTCGTGCAGCCCAGCCCGTGATCCCTAACCGACCTTCTTGATCCTGTTCCACCTTTCGTGATATTCGTTGGGTCTAGTGATAATGATATTCATTGTCGTTTAGTTCTGCAGATGTGTTCCGTGCGCGTGGTCGACATGACGCGAGCTGCGTCCGCGAACAGACGTGTCTGTCTCAACGAGGAAGGGGTGCCATGTCTTTTGTCACTGCGCAACCGGAGCTACTTGAGGCGGCTGCGGGGCATTTGGCCGGGGCCGGTTCGGCGGTGTCGGCTCACAACGAAGCGGCCGCGGCCCCGACGACCGGTGTGATTCCCGCCGCCGCCGACCCGGTGTCGGCGCTGACCGCAGCCCAGTTCGCCGGCTACGGACACCTGTATCAGGCGATCGGCGCGCAGGCTGAACAGATTCTGTCGATGTTGGTCAGCACCTTGCGAACCAGCGCGGGCTCCTACGCGCTGACCGAGGCCGCCAACGCTGTGGTCGCCGGTTAGTTCGGGCGGGTGATGGCGGGTGTGGATTTCGGGGCGTGGCCCCCGGAGGTCAGCTCTGGTCTGATGTATGCCGGCCCGGGCCCGCAATCGCTGTCAGCGGCAGCGACGGCGTGGGCCGGCCTGGCAACAGAGCTGGATTCGGCCGCCGGCATCT
>NZ_JBYCLD010000144.1:0-7308 GCF_057473725.1 Mycobacterium sp. TH-M11
GCAGCACCGACGAGGGCCGCTCCGGCCAACATCGACAATGCGTAGTTACGGGCGAACCCGGTCTGGAAGCCCCGCAACCAATACGACGTCCGTCCGACCAGATTGGCCAGCCCGTTGACCGAACCGTCGACGCCCTGGTCGTCGAACTCGATCAGCGCGTGGGTGAACTGCGCTCCCGGCCGCATGAAGACCTCTTCGTTGAAGGCATCGCCGTAAAGATCCCGGCGGGCGGCGGTGGTCAGCGCCGATACGGCGGCGGGCGCGGTCCCGGGCACCGCCCGCAAGCCGTAGAGCAGGACGGCCACGCCGACCCCCACCAGAACGGTGCCGAGCGTCACGACGTTGAACGTCCACGTCGGCAACACGCGTGCGCTCTCCTGGAAGGTGGTCACGGGTTCGAGCCAGTGCTGCAGCCTGCCGCCGAAAGCGAACAAACCACCAGAGAACACCGAACCGAAGGCCAGCACGATCATCGGCAAGGTCATCAGCGCGGGCGCTTCATGAGGATGCGCATCGTCGGCCCAACGCTTTTCACCGAAGAACGTCATCAGCATCACCCGGGTCATGTAGAACGCCGTGATGCCTGCGCCCAGCACCGCGGCCCCGCCCAGCACGAAGCCGCGAACCCCCCCGGCCCCGAGGGCGGCTTCGATGATGGCGTCTTTGGAGAAGTACCCGGCGAACGGCCAGACACCGATGATCGCCAAATAGCCCAGGCCGAAGGTGGCAAAGGTGATCGGCAGCGCGCTACGCAGTGCGCCGTAGCGCCGCATGTCCTGCTCGTCGTGCATCGCGTGGATGATCGAGCCCGAGCCGAGGAATAGGCCGGCTTTGAAGAAACCGTGGGTGAGCAGATGCATGATCGCAAAGACGTAACCCGCCGGACCCAGGCCCGCCGCCAGCACCATGTAGCCGATCTGACTCATCGTCGACGCCGCGAGCGCGCGTTTGATGTCGTCCTTGGCGCAGCCGATGACCGCCCCGAACAGCAGGGTCACCGTACCGACGATGATCACGCCCAGTCGGGCATCGGAGGACAGACTGTACAGGGGGTTGCAGCGCACGATCAGGTACACACCCGCGGTCACCATGGTGGCGGCGTGGATCAGCGCCGAGACCGGGGTGGGGCCCTCCATCGCGTCGCCGAGCCAGGCCTGCAGCGGGACCTGGGCGGACTTGGCGCACGCACCGGCGAGCAGCAGCAGGCCGATCCAGGTCAGCGCGCTGTGGCTGGCGCCCGCGGCCTGGCCGAACACGTGCGCGTACGACAGGGTGCCGAAGTTGGCGAAGATCATGAAGATCGCCAGCGCCAGCCCCGCGTCGCCGACCCGGTTCATCACAAAGGCTTTCTTGGCCGCGGTGGCCGCGGTCGGCTTCTGGTACCAGAAGCCGATCAGCAGGTAGGACGCCAAACCCACGCCTTCCCAGCCGGCGTAGAGGCCCACGAAGTTGTCGGCCAGCACCAACAGCAACATCGCCGCCAGGAATAAGTTCAGGTAGGCGAAAAACCTTCGGCGATCGGGGTCTTCGGCCATGTAGGCCACCGAGTAGATGTGGATCAGCGATCCCACGCCGGTGATCAGCAGCACGAAACAGATCGACAACTGGTCGATTTGGAGTCCGAAGTCGACCTGCAGGCTGCCGACCGGAATCCAGGTGAACAAGTTCTGGGTGATCGTTCGCGCATCGCCGTCACGGCCGAGCATGTCGGTCAGAAACGACAGACCGACCCCGAACGCGGCCAGCGCGGTCAGACAGCCCAGCCAGTGCCCCCAGGCGTCGGTGCGCCTGCCGCCGAGCAGCAGTATCGCCGCGCCGACCGCGGGTAAGGCGACGAGCAACCAGGTCAGATGTGTCATTGCATCAGCCTTTGAGCAGGTTTGCGTCGTCGACCGAGGCCGATTTGCGGGCACGGAAAATCGTCATGATGATGGCCAGCCCGACCACCACTTCGCAGGCGGCGACGACCATCGTGAAGAACGCCACCATCTGGCCGTCGAGGTGGCCGTGCAACCGGGAGAAGGTGACGAAGGCGAGGTTGACCGCGTTGAGCATCAGCTCCACGCACATGAACATGACAATCGCGTTGCGCCGCAACAAAACACCGGCGGCGCCAATGGTGAACAGCAGTGCGGACAGATACAGGTAATTCTGCGGATTCATCACGCACCCCCCCCGCCGTTGGCGGAGCCGAAACCGTTGGAACCGTGCACGACGGGCATGTCCTTCTCCTTGACCGGCCGCATTTCCAGCACCATGGGCACCGACAACCGGGAAGGGGTTCCGTCGGGTAGTCGGGCGGGAGTGTCGACCGCGTTGTGCCGGGCGAAGACGCCCGGGCCGGGCAACGGCGTCGGATGACCACCTGGCTGGAACCGTTCGATGGACATCTCGCGCTGGGTCTTGCGGCGCTCGAAGCGCTCGCGGTGGGCCAGGATCATCGCGCCGATCGCCGCGGTGATGAGCAACGCGCTGGTCAGCTCGAATGCCCACAGATACCGCGAGAAGATCAGCGCCGCCAGTCCCTGGACGTTGCCTTCGGGAGCGATATCCGCCGAAAGACCATTAGCCGCGAACCGGTCGGTGGCGACGTTGCCGACCCCGGCGATCAGCACGATTCCCAAGCCCAGGCTGGCCAGCACTGCGGCGACCCGTTGTCCACGAAGGGTTTCCACCAGCGATTCCGCGGAGTCGACGCCGATCAGCATCAGCACGAACAGGAACAGCATCATCACCGCGCCGGTGTAGACCACGATCTGCACGACGCCGAGGAACAGCGCGTCTTGGATCATGTAGAGCACCGCCAACACGATCATCGTCAACGCCAGCGACATCGCACAGTAGACCGCGTTGGCGGCCATCACCACACCCAGCGCCCCGATCAGCGCCAGCGTGCCCAGCAGCCAGAACGTCACCGCTTCGCCGGTGGACGTGCGGGCGATCGCGTCGGCGGCCAGAGACGCAGTCACTTCGACACGTCCGAGATCGGTAGTTGGCGCAGACCGTTCGCCGTGACATTGCCGCGGTAGTAGTCGGCGTCGGTGGCGCCGTCCGCCCGGGGATGCGGTGCTGGGGTCATGCCCTCCAGCAATGGCGCCAGCAGATTCTGCTTCTCATAGATCAGGTCGGCCCGGTTGTCGTCGGCCATCTCGTAGTGGTTGGTCATGGTCAGCGCGCGGGTCGGGCAGGCCTCGACGCACAGCCCGCAGCCGATGCAGCGCAGGTAGTTGATCTGGTAGACGCGGCCGTAGCGCTCACCTGGCGAGAACCGGGCCTCGTCGGTGTTGTCGGCGCCCTCCACGTAGATCGCATCGGCGGGGCATGACCACGCACACAACTCGCAGCCGATGCACTTCTCCAAGCCGTCGTCGTAACGGTTGAGCTGATGGCGGCCGTGATACCGCGGCTTCACCGGGCCCGGGTTCTCCGGATAGCTCTCGGTGATCGGGCGTTTGAACATCGCGCCGAACGTGACGCCGAATCCCGCGAGGGAACTGAGGAATTTCGGCCGACGACGATGCGGGCCGGAATCGGCCCGAGGAGAAGTCGGCCGGTCAGATTTAGCCATTGGTGGCCTCCTTGGTCGCCGGTGCCAGCGGCTTACCGGGCATCGGCGGCGTAGGGAACGCCGGTTCGAAGTGCAGGGCTTCGACCGACTCGGTGCGGCGTCGCTTCTTGCGTAGCTGTCTGTTGCTGAACGGTCTTTGCAGCAGATACAGCAGTACTGCTGTCACGACGATGCTTGCGCCGACCAACACCGGCATCCAGTGCGGGTACCCCTGGTCGCGCAGTGTGCGGATGGCCGCCGCGATCAGTGCCCACACCAGCGACACCGGAATCAGGATCTTCCAGCCGAGTGCCATGAACTGGTCGTAACGCAGTCGCGGCAGCACGCCGCGCAGCCAGATGTAGCCGAACAGGAACACCCACACCTTTGCGGTGAACCACAGCACCGGCCAGAAGCCGCTGTTGGCACCCGCCCACACCGCGGTCAGCGGCCACGGTGCGTGCCAGCCACCCATGAACAGCGTGGCGGCCAGGGCCGACACCGTGGTCATGTTGATGTACTCGGCGAGGAAGAACATCGCGAAGCTCAGCGACGAGTACTCGGTGTGGAAGCCGGCGACCAGTTCGCCTTCGGCCTCGGGCAAGTCGAAGGGCGCCCGGTTGGTTTCACCGACCATCGACACCAGGTAGGTGCAGAACGACGGCAGCAGCAGGAAGACGTACCAGACCCGGTTCTGCGCCGTGACGATCTGTGACGTGGACATCGTTCCGGCGTAGAGAAATACCGTGGCGAATGACAGGCCCATCGCGACCTCGTAGGAGATCACCTGCGCGGTCGAGCGCACCCCGCCCAGCAGCGGATAGGTCGATCCCGAGGACCACCCGGCCAGTACGATCCCGTACACCCCGATCGAGGACAGCGCCAGGATGAACAGCACCGCCACGGGCAGGTCGGTCACCTGCAGTGGTGTCCAGTGGCCGAACACCGAAACCTGCGGACCGAACGGGATGAAGGCAAATGCCGTGATCGCCGGAATCGTCGAAATGGCTGGTGCCAGAATGAAAATCGGCTTTTCGACACCGAACGGGATGAGCGGCTCCTTGAGCGCCAGCTTGATGCCGTCGGCCAGGCTCTGCAGGTAGCCGCGCGGACCCACCCGGTTGGGTCCCCAGCGCATCTGCATCCGGCCCAGGATTTTGCGCTCGGCGAGGATTGCCACCAGCACCGTCAGCACCAGGAAAACAAAGACCAGAAGCGCTTTGGCCAGGATCAGCCACCAGGTGTCATGCCCGAAGCCGGTCATCGTTTGCTCACTCCAATCATGAGCGCCGCTCCCCCTCACTGGCGCCGCTCATGCGGCGCGCGGTCGGGTCGCCGGCGCGAATTTTCACGAGCGCGCCGGGCGTGACGCCCAGTTGCCGGTGCACCGCCGAGCCCGGTGAATTCAGCGGCAGCCACGCCACGTCGTCGGGCATCTCGGTGATCATCAGCGGCAGGGTGATCGAGCCGCGATCGGTGCTGACGGTGACGTCGTCGCCGTCCGCTGCGCCGAGTCCGCTTGCCGTCGCAGCCGACAGCCGCACCACGGGTGTGCGTGCGGTGCCGGCCAGATGCGGTTCGCCGTCCTGAAGTTGCCCGTCATCGAGCAGCATCCGCCAGCCCGCCAGGATGGCTTCGCCAGCAGCGGTTTTGGGTGGGGCGGCCGCGGTGACGGTCGGCGCCGTAGCGGATGCGCCGTCCCAACTGCCCAGCCGATTGAGCTCGGCCAAACCCGCCGCGACAGTGGGGAATCCGAGATCGATCCCCAACTCGTCGGCCAGGGTGTCCAGTACGCGGCAGTCCGGTGTGGCGGCCGGTGGCAGCGCCGCCGAGAAGCTGCGTTGGCGGCCCTCCCAGTTGAGGTAGGTCCCCGCTTTCTCCGCGGCGGGCGCGATCGGGAAGACCACGTCGGCGCGTTCGGTGACCGCACTGTGTCGCAACTCCAGACTCACCACGAAGCCCGCCGCGTCCAATGCAGCCAGTACCGCGTCGGGGTCGGCGAAGTCGTCGGGGTCGATACCGCCGACCAGCAGGGCGCCCAGGCTGCCGGTTTTCGCGGCGGCCAAGATCGCACTGGCGTCACGGCCTGCGGCCGAAGGCAATTCGGCGACATTCCAGCCCGCCGCAACCTGCGACCGGGCGGTCTCGTCACTCAGCGGCCGACCGCCGGGCAGCAGGTTGGGCAGTGCGCCGGCCTCGATCGCCCCACGTTCACCGGCGCGCCGCGGCACCCACGCCAGTCGCGCGCCGGTGCTGTCGGCGAGCCGGGCAGCGGCCGACAGCGCGCCAGGCGAGGCGGCCAGCCGTTCGCCGACCAGGATGATGGCTCCCGGTTTGGAAAGCAGACCAGCGAGTTCGCCGCCGGCCAGGCCGTCCAGCGCGGCGGCTTCACCGCCGGGCGCGGTCTCGATCAGCGTGCCGTGCATCTTCGGTAAACCGTTGCTGGCGAACGGCGCAACCGAGTACACCGGCAGCCCGTGCTTGCGGGCGGCCTTACGTAGCCGAAGGTAGACGATCGGCGACTCTTCCTCGGGCTCGAAGCCGACCAGCAGCACCACCGGTGCCGACTCCAGGTCGGCGTAGCTGGTGCTCAACAGCGTGCCCGCAACCCGCGCGGCGAGGAACTGCGTCTCCTCCTCGGAATGCGGACGAGCACGAAAGTCGATGTCGTTGGTGCCCAACACGATTCGAGCAAATTTCGAGTAGGCGTAGGCGTCTTCGACGGTCAGTCGGCCACCCGGCAGCACGCCGGCGCCGCCTGCTGCGGTGGTAAGCCCCTCGAGCGCCGCCGCCACCGCATGCGGCCAGGACGCGGGCTCCAGTACGCCGTCAGCACTGCGGACCAGGGGAGTGGTGATCCGGTCTCCCTGGGTGGCGTAGGTGAACGCCCAGCGCCCCTTGTCGCAGTTCCACTCCTCGTTGACCTCGGGTTCATCACCGGCCAACCGGCGCAGCACCTTGCCACGTCGGTGGTCGGTGCGCTGCGAACATCCCGACGCACAGTGTTCGCACACGCTCGGGCTGGAGACCAGGTCGAACGGGCGGGCGCGGAAGCGGTAGGCGGCGCCGGTCAGCGCGCCGACCGGGCAGATCTGAACGGCGTTGCCGGAGAAATACGACTCGAACGGCTCGTTTGCGTAGATGCCGACCTGTTGAAGCGCTCCGCGCTCGAGCATTTCGATGAACGGGTCGCCGGCGATCTGCTCGGAAAACCGGGTGCAGCGCGCGCACAGGATGCAGCGTTCACGGTCCAGCAGCACCTGCGAGGAGATGCTGATCGGTTTGGTAAATGTCCGCTTGACATCGTCGAAGCGAGACTCCGGGCGCCCGTTCGACATCGCCTGGTTCTGCAATGGGCATTCGCCGCCCTTGTCGCACATCGGGCAGTCCAGCGGGTGGTTGATCAGCAGCAGTTCCATCACCCCGTGCTGCGCCTTGTCGGCCGCTTCAGAGCTGTACTGCGTGTGCACCACCATGTCGTCGGCGACAGGAATCGTGCACGACGCCATCGGCTTCCGCTGCCCCTCGATATCGACCAGGCATTGGCGGCATGCGCCGACCGGGTCCAGCAACGGGTGGTCGCAGAACCGGGGAATCTGCACACCTATCAGTTCGGCGGCCCGAATCACCAACGTGCCCTTGGGAACGCGGACTTCGGTGCCGTCGATGGTCAGCGTCACCAGTTCGGGCTCGGCGACCTTCGCTCCGGTGTCGGCGGTTTGCGTCACGCGCAGCGCTCCTTCCCTTGAAGACCCCGCGAG
>NZ_JBYCLD010000145.1:0-2260 GCF_057473725.1 Mycobacterium sp. TH-M11
CGACAGCCCGCAGTCCCAGCGAAAGTAACAGCCGGACATCAGGATCGGCCAACGATGTGGTGAGTAGCGACTCTATTCGGCGGATGCGGTAGCGCACGGTGTTGGGATGTAGGTGAAGCTTTCTCGCTACGGCGGCAACGTCGCCGAACTCGTCCAGATACACCCGTAGCGTCTGAACCAAGGCCGGGTTGTAAGCGTGCAACTCGCGGATGCGCGGGTCCACCAGGCGAGCGTCGGTGCCGATCATCGTGACGATCTCGTCCAGCAGCACGGCGGTCCGGGCTTCGGTCAACGATGTCACCGCCGGAAACGAATCTGGATGCCGGGCAACACTATCCAGTACACGATCGACCTCTGAACGCAGGGCCGGCAAGCCGGCCAGCCCGGCCAAAGGTGCGGCGACCACCGCCCGTAGCTGCAGACCCATTTCGGTGTGCAACGCGCTGATCGTGCCGCGAACCCACGACTGCAACGACGACCGCTTGGCGGTCTGGGGAAACAGCACATATACCCGTGAGCCGCGCGATCCGACCTGCGCATCGGCGCGAAAAGCGTTGGCGCTCAGCGCGAGAACATCGGCCAGTCGGCCATGGCCCGAGTTGTGGCTGTCTGGATGGTCAAACGCAACCAATGCGGCCTGGCCATCGGTGACCGCCCCGAGTTCGTGGGCTATCGCATCCACATCGACGGGCCCGCTGTCGATGAGGCCGAGGAGTTGTTGTGCCCGCATGGTATGGGCGGACGGCCTGGCGGCCAGCCGCGCCATGATGCGGGCCGCGAGCACGGCGGCACCGCGTAGCATCTCCTCGGCATCGTCGGCCAGCGGTCGCGACCCCTGCTGGACCCAGATGCAGCCGGCGAACGCCGGTGTCTGCCGCGCGTCGAAGCCCGGCTGATGAATGCCGACGGCCAGTCGCGGTCGCAGCCCCAGTTCCGGTCGCTCGGCCACGCGCACCACGTCGCCGCCGGCGCGCAGCGCGTCGAAAATGCCCCACTGGCCGATCCAGCTGAGATGTTCAGGCGGGCCGGCACGGCCCAGGATCGACAACCGTCTCAGTTCGTCGGCCTCCTCGTTGGATGCCGAATAGGCCAGCACGTGGGATTGCTCGTCTTCGATGCTCACCATGCCGTGGATGCGGTCGGCCAGTGATTGCGCCAACCCGAACAGGTCGGCACCGGAATCGTTGCCGGCATCGCCGTGATGTTCCAGGACGTGGTCGACCAGTCGATACAGCCGCTCCCAACGGGCCCTGGGATCGACGGCCACCACCGCCGTTCCGGTCACGACGGCCCGGGCGACCAGCGCGGCAGACGGCTCCTTGGCGAACACGGCCACCGGGGCCGCGCCGGTGGCAGATTTCTCCAGCCAGCGCTGTGCCGCACTGTCGGGGACACCGAGCAGAAAGAAGATGTCGGCGGAATCCGAGTCCCGGCGCATTCCGAGCCGCACATCGTCGGCGTCGATCAGCGCCACCGACGCGACGCCCAGGTCCAGGCCGCGGGGTGCGTCGATCAGCCTGGCCACCGTCGTGTCCAGGGCTAACAGCAGCTGCCCGAGCCCCACACTCATCTTGGCCGATTCTACTAGTTAGTCGATGCGGGCTTGTGTGATCGACCAAAGCAACACGGCGCTCACGCTGAGATGCTGAGACATGGACGCGATTACCGATGTACCGCAGCCTGTCAACGAACCCATCCACGACTACGCGCCGGACTCGCCGGAGCGGGCCCGCCTGCAGACCGCGCTGGTCGCGGTTGCCGATAACCTGATCGACTTGCCGCACGTCATCGGTGGCATTCATCGGATGGGTGACGGCGAGCGGATCGACGTTGTCCAGCCACACCGGCACCGCGCCATGCTGGGCACGCTGACCAATGCCCAACACCGCGATGCGGCGGCGGCCGTCCAGGCCGCGTCGCTGGCTCGAACAGACTGGGCGGCGACCCCGTTCGACGAGCGGGCGGCGATCTTTCTGCGTGCCGCGGAGCTACTGGCCGGTCCGTGGCGGGAGAAGTTTGCCGCGGCGACCATGCTCGGGCAATCCAAGACCGCGTATCAGGCCGAAATCGACGCGTCGTGCGAGACGGCGGACTTCTGGCGGTTCAACGTCGCTTTCGCCCGGCAGATACTGGCCCAGCAGCCACTGAGCGGCAGCGGCGAATGGAACCGCACCGACTATCGCCCGTTGGATGGATTCGTCTATGCCATAACGCCGTTCAACTTCACCTCGATTGCGGCCAACCTGCCCACCGCGCCGGC
>NZ_JBYCLD010000146.1:0-7874 GCF_057473725.1 Mycobacterium sp. TH-M11
GCCGACGAGGATGCCCAGGACCAAACCCGTTGCAGCGCCGGGCAATCCGCCGGTTGCCCAGCCGATCAGGCCGGCCGTCAGGACGCCGACGATAACGCAGAGTCTCGTCGTCGCCGTCATCGCTCACGCCGAGCACGGGCGATCAGCGACGCCAGCGTCACCGCCACCGCCACCAGGCCGGCGAAGCCCAGTGCCACCGTGCGGGCACGGTGATCCGGCGGTGGCGGTGGCGGCGCCGGAATGATCAGTCGGCGGTAGGCACCGGGTGCCAGCCGGTCACCCGGCGGCACGTCAAATGTCAACGCCGCCACCGGATCAACCACACCGTAGCCCACCTGGTTGTCCACACCACGCGGTGGATTGTGGGATGTCTGTAGGATCCGGTTGATGATCTGGTGAGCCGTCAATGCCGGGTACTTCGCCCGCACCAGGGCGGCGACGCCGCTGACGTAGGCCGCCGAAAAGCTCGTTCCCCAGAACGGGATGTTCTTCTCCCCCGGATGCAACGGCGGATAGGCGTTCACCGGCCCGCCGGTTTGCGGGGAGAGCCCCATGATCCCGACGCCGGGAGCGGCGGCCGCGACCCACGGCCCGGCCAGGCTCTTCTTGACCGGAGCGCCGGTGTTGTCGACCGCGCCCACCGACAACACGTAGTCGGAGAACCACGACGGCGACGACACCGTCTTCACCTGATGCCAATCCCGTGGATCGGCGGCGTCCAACGGGTCGAAGGCGGGGTTCTGGGCGCATTCGTCTTCGCCCTCGTTGCCGGCGGCGGCCACCACAACCGCATCCTTCACGGTCGCGGCGTACCACACGGCAGCACCAATCGCGCTCTGGTCCAATGGGTCTGCGGCCGATACGCATGCCGTAACGCTGACATTGATTACCTTGGCGCCCATGTTCGCGGCGTGAACGATCGCGCTGGCCAGCGAGGCGATGGTGCCGGCCTTCTTGCGCGCTTCGGTGTCGCCGCCGGGCCGCTCCGGTTCGAACGCCCGTGACGACTGGCGGATCGAGATGATCCGCGCGTGTGGGGCAACCCCTGCGACACCGTCCGGCGCGCCCGGGGGCGGCGGCGAGACGTCCGGGTCGTCCGGCGCACCGGGGACCGGGTCGCCCGGCCCGTTCGAGGGCTCGTCCCCCGGCGGTGGCGGCGGTGGTGCCGGCTTGGTCTCGGTGATCGTCACCGGCGACGGCGGCGGCGGCGGAGCGACTGGCGGCGGCGGTCCGCCGGGCGGCGGCGGTCCGGCGTCAGCAGCGGGTGGGCCCGCTGGCGGCGGGAAAGCCGGGCGCGCCGGTAGGGGCGATGGCATCGCAGCACCCTGTGGGGCAGCGCCGATCACCGAAGCCACGATGGTGCCGTGCGCGTCACAGTCGGTCAGCCCGTCGCCGCCCATGATGTAGTCCCCGCCGGGCACCACCGGTAGCCGGTGGCTGGGGTTGACACCGGTGTCGATGACGGCGACGGGCACCCCGTTGCCGGTCGAGTACTGCCAGGCCTTGGCGACGTTGAGCATCACGTAGCCAGGCGCCGGGCCGGTGACATTGGGCTCGGCGACGGTGATGGTGCGTGCGCAGATGTTGCTCTGCCGCATCGGCTGATCGGGGGCCGGCTTGCCGTCCGGCGGAACACGGGCGGGGTCGACGCGTGGCGGCGGGATCGCTTGCGCGAGAGGAAGGCTCGTCGGCAAGCCGACGAGCACACCGACCAGGCTGAGCGCGGTCATCCGCCGCGTCGCAAACCCGAACCTCATCGCATGCGCACCCAGGTGAAGAGCCCGCCGATCCAGGCCGCCAGCGGGAGCGCGGCAATGATCGCCGCGATCTCCAGCCACTCGGCGGTCATGCGCACCAGCGGGGTGAACCTCGTGATCGGAACCAGCAGCGCCGCAACCAGACCCGCGGCACCGAACAGTCCGAATACCAACGCGCCCCACAGCAGCGGACCTCCCTCGGTGGCCGGCGCGTGCACCACGTATTTGACGACGCCGACGCAGACCGCCAACACCGCCGCACAGACCAACGCGATCGCCTGCCGCTTGTCGGCGAAGGCTCGGCCGCGGCTGATGAAGATCAACACGAACAGCCCGGCCAGCACCACCGCGGCGGCGCTGTGGTCGCGCCCCGGCATCAGGGTGGCCCACACCGCGGCGGGCAGGGTCGCTCCTGCCGCGACGCAGATCCCGGTCAGCACGCTGTTGGCCGTCACGGCGCCCTCGGCGATAAGCGCACCGCGGGGTGTGGTGTCCGGGCTGACCTCTTCATCGGCGGCCTCATCGACGGGTGCGACGGCATCCACCGGCAGACCGGCGCTGCGCTGGAAGAGGTCGCGTCCGGTGACGGACCCGAAGTACGGTGGTCGGATCCGCGCCGCCCACAACGCAATGGTCGGAGCCAACGTCAGCAGGAACAGCAGGCCCACCAGCGTGAGCATCCCCATCCACTGCGCCGGCACCGGCCGCCACATGCGAGCCGCGGCGACCAGTCCCCCGATCGCGCACAGCGCGACAACCGTTGCGGCGGCGGTGATGTGACGCCGCGTCAGAACCGCGATGCCCGTAGTCAGCACGCCCGTCGCCAAAGCGGCGATGAACACATGGGCCGCACCGAGATCACCGGGCGCGGCGGCGCCCAGGCCCACCGCCAGCAGCGGTATCGCCAGCCAGCCGAACCCGTCGAGCAGGTCACCGCGATGCGGATACCAGCGAGCGATCGCAGCCGCCCCACCGGCGGCCAGCAGACCCGCGGCGCCCGTCACGACACTCGGCGCCACCGAGTCGCCCGCTCCGCGGGTGCGTAGCGCCAACCCGAGTAGGGCGGCGGAGAGCATCGCCAGGATCGCCAGCGACGTGTGCGCCGCAGTGACAGCAGTGACCGGTTCGAACAACTTCTCTCCGACCCGCGCCAAGCCGGTGGACAACGACTCATACTGCGGCTCAAAGGAATCACCCTCCACAACCGGGGCCAGCACCAGCGTTGCGCCGTCTTCGACACCGAGCTCGTCGAGGGTCTTCGTCACGTCCAGCCGCACCCCGTTGGCCTTGTGCAGCTCGTAGCCGACACCGGGTTCAAGACCCGCCAGGCCGCGACGCTTCAGCTCGCCGTTGAGCAGTTCGACGATGTTGTCGACAAACACCTCGACCGGCACCGCTGCCGGATAAACCTGCGAGACCAGGTGTTCGCCGCATACGACCGCAACCGCGCAGCGCGCCGGAAATGCGACTTTGGGCATTACCGAGGCCTGTCAGCGTCCGGAACGTATTTGTCCGCTAACGCCGCGGTGATCTCGAACAACCGGAGTCGGGTTTTCTTTTGTAACTCATGCTGCGTATCGATAATCCCGCCTTTGGCCAAATGCGGATCGAAAGGCATGAATTCAACAGTCGCACCCGATTGCCCGAAACGCTCGGCGAGATAGGCGCGCGCGTCGGAGTCGTATTTGTTCCGGCTGTTGTTGAGAATGACCATGCTGCGCGAGACCAATTCGTGGTAGCCCATCGACCTCAGCAAGTCGATCGACCGGGTGACGGGCAACGACGTGTCGGCGGTCAGACCCGAGACGAAAACCAACGTGTCGCAGGCGTCGAACACCGCCTTCATCACCGGGTGCTCGAGGTCGTCCGAGGTGTCGACCACGATCACATTGTGGGTGCGGCGAAGCCGCGACAAGACGCCGGCGAACATCGCCGGGACCAGCGGCCGCGGCTGATCCGATGCGCGGTTTCCCGCCAGCACGTCGAGCCCTAAGCTGTTCTGTCCCAGGTGTTCCCGGATGTCAGCGTAGCCCTGCACATCGGTATCGTTCAAGACCGCGGCGTAGTCCCCGGGCGGCGACTCGTCGATACGGCCGGCCAAGGTGCCGAAACCCGGGGCGGCATCGATGGCGACGACGTTCTCCGGTCGGCACTCCCTGAACACCGCGCCGATGCAGGCGGTCATCGTGGTCTTACCGACGCCGCCTTTACCCGACACCACGCCGATGACGTACTGCTTGCGGATGTGGCGGCGGATCCGGCCCTGCAATTCGCGATAATGCCGCTCGGCCGGGGACTCGCCGAGATTAATACTCTGAAAAGATGCGCTGTAGATGAATTTTCGCCAGCCCGAACCCGGTGGAATTTTCCGGGGGGTGACCATATCGGAGATGCGCAATGTTCCCGAGACCGAGTCGGGGTGTCGTGGACGCGGGCCAGCACTTTGTCCCGACGCTGCCATAGCTTGCTCCGTCGAATTCGCCGGCGTGTTCCACGGATTTGTCACGATTCCGATGCTAACATGCGCGCCACAGCCACTAGTTACACAACCTTTCGGTAGGAAAACCATTTCTCATTGGCCGGCAACCGCCGCACCATGTTGTTGATCGCGTTGGCGATGTTGGCGGCCGAACCCGGTGCCAGGATCATCCAATTCTTTCCCCCGGACGGAACGTGCTCGGCGATCAACCTGCCCTCCGGTGAGTCGATGATCGTCACCGCACTCTGCTCGACGAGAGTTCTCGTGGCTTGGCCGGTGTCAACCCCGGATTGCAGCGCGACGATCGAAGCCTGAGTCGATCGGGTGGGATCGGCTGCCAACAACAAGATGCGCTGTTGATCGGCGTCCAGCTGCTGGGTTGTCAGAAAGTTCGTCAACGAATCCCGGCTCGTCACGCCCGCAACCAGTGCGCCGGCGTCGATTGTGACGGGCCGCAAAGCGGCCGCGGTGTTTGTTCCGCACAGTCGGTCGATCTGAGCGACCACAACCGAGGTGGCAGCGCCTTCGGCGGTTGCCGTCCCGGCACCGCCGATCCGGACCAGATCGTGCGAGCGCTCCATCACCACCCACCATTGAGCGAAGCGCGCCAGGACCGCCCTCGCCGGTTGGTCTCCGGTTTCGGGACCGCGCATGTGGACGAGGAGCGCGACATCCCGACGCGAAAGCACCGTCAGCCATTCGACGACAACCGGATCGACGGTCCCCGTTTCATCGATGACACCGGCGGCCCGCAATTCCGCGGCGATGGGGTGCGTCAACGCCTTATGTGGTGTCTCGAAACTCGGCAGTATCGGGCGCAGCCCTAGTTCAGGGGCAAGCACCTCGATGCCGGCGAGTATCTGCAGTACCCACAGCCCGTCGATCGTGGTGGTCAGCATGCCGGTTATCCAAGCTGCTGGGGCGCACATCCCCGGTGCGCCCCAACTGAAGTCGTTCGACTCGGGTCAGACGAAGAAGTTCGTCGAACTTGCGTCGGTGGCGTGGGCCGAAGCGTTCACGGCGTGAATCGTCTGGCCGTGTTGCATGACGGTTTCGATGAGGCCCTCGAATCCCTTGAGCATTTGTATCTGCGCCTCGTAGAAAGCCTGGTGCGCCTGACCCTGAAAGAAGCCGCCGATCTGATCGGTTCGATGCTTGATGTCGTCGTGGTGTTCCATGAGGATCGCGGCTTGCTGGCCAACGCCAGAAGCCAGGTCGTTGACGGCACCGTGGTCGTATTGAATGGTCATTTGTTAATTCCTAACTGGGGCGAATCGAAGGGCTTGGTCGAATGAGGCTTACGTGGTGGCGCCGCCGGCAAAGCTCGCGAAATTGTGTGCCGCGTCCGTTTCGTGCTGCTCCATCATGACCGCGACCTTGCCGAGTCCTTCGGACAATTTCTTTCCCCATGTCACCGCTTGCGCCAAGTCGTGTTGCACTTTCGTCGCGGTGTTGGTTGACGACAGGTAGCCGTCGCCCTGCCATGCAGCGCCCATCGCCTCGTGGTTGGCCAGGTACTGGTTTGCAATGACCGTCGCATGCTCCAAGGCCGTGTCGATAGCCTGCTGCGTCGAGCGCATCATCTCGGGCGTTACCTGAAGTAGTGCCATTACCTCTCCCTTAGCTAGTGCCCCTGGGCGGGACGTGCCGCAAGTGTAAGCACGCTCGGCAGGTGCGGCACCTCACCTTTTTTGAACTTCGGTCAGATGGCACGCCCCCTTCAGTTTTGGTGACATTGGTATCGGCTTCTACCACGGCCGGAAGCGTCGCCGGCGTCATCAGATCGGTCAGAAAAACGCCCCCTCGATCCATCGCCGGGCACGACCCAGTCAGGGGAGGTTGGCCAGAAGCCGGGAATCTGCCCCTGCTGCGGGGGTTTTCGGGTCACGTATGCGTCCGGCGAATCGAGTGTGCATCCTGGGCTTCGACCGTGCAGCGTGGGCGGGAAGATGGCGAAAATCCCGCCCACTGTCCACACTCGAAGCCCTCAGTGCACACTCGAAGCCCTCAGTGCACACTCGAACGCCAGGAAGGGCAGCCGGGTGGCCAGCCGACAACACCGCGTGAAGTCGCTGCGGCGGCGACCTCTGCCGCTGTGAGGGCTACGTTTCCGGTTGTTGGGCAGCGCGTTGCAACGGCGCCTGCCGGGGTCGCGATTGGGACGGTATCGGCGGGAGGGCTCGAGGGACCTCGGGTGGCTCGTCGGCCGGGCTGGAGGTCGTGGTCAGGGGTTTGATCGTCGGTGGTGCGGTGCCGACGGGTCCGCGCAGTGCGGCGGCGTTGAGCATTCCCGGCTTGAGGCCGACCGCTTTACCGCCCGAAGGTGGTGGCGGGTTAAACGGTTCTGCGGGCTTGGCGAAGCTGGTCAGCCCGGGCGCGGCAGCCGGAGACACGGTCTGTATCGGCGGGCTGGCCGGCATGGTCGGGCTCGACGTCGCCGGGGTCAGCGCAGCCGTCGCCGGCGCAGCGAACATACCCATCGCCGGCAACGGAGCGTGCGACGGCGATACCGGCGCCTGCGACCGCACTGCGGCCGACGGCGAAATCCCCGACATGCCGGCACTCGTGTTCGGCGCCGACAACGGTGCCTGACGCACGTGTGAATCCGCCTGCGGCGCACTCGAAGTGGCCGGCGAATTCGCCGCCGTCGCGGCCTGCTCGGTCGCAATCATCACCGCCGACATCATCGACATCCCGGCGTTGGCACCCATATCGGCGGCCGCCAGCGCCGGAGCCGACACCGACCCGCCCGCCAACGACGGCAGGGCCGACAGCGCCGACAACGCCGCTGCCAGCGCGTCCAACCCGGCCCCGTACCGCAGCCCAGCCGAGGCGTTGTTGGGCCACATGAACCCGAAATACTCGGTGTCCAAGTCGATCAGCCGCGGCGTCAACGCCCCCCACACCAACGGGTTGATCCCGTTGTCGAACGCCCACTCACCGCGATTGGCGTTGGCCTGAATGTGGGTCACCATCGTGGGCACCGTCGTCGTATGCAGCTCCCCGGCCGCATTCAACAACTGCCCCTTCAACATCGACAGCACCGAATACTGCGAATCCGCGCCAGCCATCGCCATCGCCGACAAGGCCGACGCGCTCGACCCCTGCCCGGACCACGACGCCGACAATCCCGCCGCATTGGCGGTCGAACTCGCGGCCACGCCCGCTACAGATCCACCCAGCGCGTGCAAAGCCGCACTCGCGGCATGCATCGGCGCAGCCCCCGCACCGCTGGTCATCTGCAGATATGCGGTCGCCGGGTCAGTCAGCGGCCACGGCTCAACGCCCATGCCTAGATGCCGGTTGCGGCCGCGCGCATCGCCTCAGTCGCCACCGCATCCAGCATCGCCGAAGACTGTGCCGCCGAATACAATTCACGCTGCGTGGCGTGCTGCACACCCATCGCTGCGTGCTCAGCGCCCGCTGCCGCCACCAACGCGGAGAACTTCGCCGAATCGGCGTCCAACGCCATCGGCGGCGGTGCCAACGCGCCGACCGTTCCCGACGCCGCACCCGCCGATTCCGCCGCCAGCCCAGCCTCCAAGGCCGACGAGGCCCCCACCGCCTCAGGCACCATCGCGAACGTCACGGCCAGCCTCCTCAGCGTCACTCGCACGACCGAAGCGATCGTAACCGAA
>NZ_JBYCLD010000147.1:0-3468 GCF_057473725.1 Mycobacterium sp. TH-M11
CGGTTGTCGCGGTGGCGGGGGTGGCCAGGCTGTGTAGTGCTTGGGGTGTGGTGGATGTCAGGTGGGACAGGACTGCCTGGATGTTGGTGGTATCGGCGGTGTGGCTCAGTGCTTGGGTGGTGTCTGCGCTCGGGTTGGTGGTCGGTGGTGGTGAGTCGGTTGGGCTCAGGTTGGCTGCGGCTGCGGACTGGGCGGCGTAGCGGTACATCGCGGTGGCATCGGTGGACCACATCGCCGCGTACTGGGCTTCGGTGTGTGCGATGGCTGCGGCGTTTTGCCCGACGATGTTGGTGCTGGTCAGTGCGGCCAGTTGAGCACGGTTGGCGGCGATGACGGGCGGGGGAACCGTTGCCGCGAACGCGGTTTCATATGCTGTAGCGGCGGTTCTGGCGTGGCGGGCGAACTGCTCTGCGGTGTCGGCGGTATCAGTGAGCCAGGCGGTGTAGGAGGCTGCCGCGTTGGACATGGCGGTCGAGGAGGGGCCGACCCACGATCCGGACAGGCCCGCGATGGTCGAGGCGTAGCCGTTGGCGGCTGCGCGCAGCTCGCTGGCCACCGCATCCCAGGCGCCCGCCGCGGCCAGCAGCGGCGTCGAGCCCGCACCGCTGTACATCCGCGCCGAATTGACCTCTGGGGGCAACGCGCCGTAATCCATCACCAAACTCCTTGTCGAGTCCTCGTCACAACATCGGCCATAGCACCGCTCACTCACTGCGCTCCGAGATCACGAAAATGTTGGAGACGTTCTCTGGCGCGTCCGCCGCGCACGCGCTGCCCCACCCCACCGATCCAGCGTTACCGCGAGATTTGAGCACGGACCGCCCAGCCAGATTCGACGCTCCCACCTCGGCCGACAGACCAAAGCGACCCTGGGCGGGCAACGCCGCCGGTAGGGACTCGTTGATCAACGCGTCGGGGTCTTCGGCGCTGATCGCCGCGCTGTCGGCAGGGCCGGATGGATCGGATGCCGCCGACGCCACCGCGGCGGTCTTGACGGTAGGCGCAGCGACGGTCCAGGCCTGTGGGACGGCCAGGCCCCCAACTATGTCGGCGCGGGCCAGCTCCCCCCACACGGTGTTAGTCACGGTGACCGATGCCGACCCGGCAGGAGCGTCCAGCGACGCGGTCGCGGCCGCTGCGCCCGGCGCCTCAGCGGCATCGGCAAGCGCCTGCGGGAGCAGATAGAGCTGCGCTGCCAACAGCTCCGGAATCGCGCCGATGCTGTAAAGCAGAAATGGCGATAGCCGGCCCGTGAAGTAACCGTCCAACGCCGACAGCAAAGAGGGTGCTCCAGCGCCGGCTTGAGCATCGGCGGCCGTGACACCGGGCATCGACTGAGCCATCGCTGACAGCGCCTGGGGCAAAGATTGAGCCTGCGCGCCGGAGGCGTTGGCCGCGGCGTGAGCGAGCGCTAGACCCTGGCTTGCGGCGCCGTTGGCGTCCGTGGTGCGCGGCGGGGCGCCGAACGGTGTCAGCACCGACGCGGCCGACGCCGATGCCGCATACCCGTACATCGCTGCCGCATCTTGTGCCCACATCTCGGCGTAGAGCGCTTCCGTCTCTGCGATCAACGGGGTGTTCTGTCCCATGAAATTGGTGGCGATCAACACCGCCAACTGGGCGCGGTTGGCGGCGATTACCGGCGGCGGCACCGTTGCGGCGAAAGCATCCTCAAAAGCCGCCGCCGCAGACGCCGCCTGCGCGGCGGTCCTGTCGGCCTGTCCGGCCGTTGCGACCATCCACGCCGCGTACGGCTGCGATGCAGCCACCATTGCCGCCGACGACGGACCCCGCCACACAGTGGTCAGCGCCGAGACTTCCGAACTGTGGGCCGATGCCGCAGTGTACAAGTGGTCTGCTAATTGGTCCCAGGCTGCGGAGGCCGCACGCAACGGACCCGACCCGGGACCGCTGTACATGCGGCCCGAATTAACCTCGGGCGGCAATAAGCCGAATAGCATCCGTCGACAACTCCACCAGTTCGATCTCGTCAGCGACAGCACCCCGCTGCTGGCACCCGACACTTCATCCGTGACAACACGCATGCCAGCCCACCCGCATAGCGCGGGCATACATTCGGTTCAGCGACACTGCGCTGGCTGCGCATGCCTGCCTAGAAGGTGCGGAAGGTGCGGTAGTGCCGCCGCTGCGTTACGTTCTCAGAGTGAGTGCCGCCTCCGAGGCGGCCACCATTGAGAACTCTACTCTCTAGTGAGAGTAGAGTTCAAAGCGGCCTCGCGATAGTGTGACGACCGCAACACCTCTCTGCGACTTTGCGAGAGCCACCGATGTGGCCCGGCGGCTGTGCTTTCAGCATGTAGCCAGACGCCATCCGGGTACATTGAGCCGAGTCCGCTGGGCAACTCCCAGGCGGCCCGCTTCGCTGACAATCCGCGGCGAGTCAAGGAGGTGACCACACATGAGCAGCCTTGAAGGTCACCCGATGCAAATAGGCCAAGTTGCCGCCCAAACCGAGCTTTCCATCGGAACAGTCCGTCATTACGACGAGGTCGGCCTGGTTACCCCCTCGGCGCGATCAGTCGGAGGATTTCGGCTCTACACCGAACACGACATCCAGCGACTCTTGATTATTCGGCGAATGAAGCCCCTCGGATTCACCCTCGCGGAGATGAAAGAACTACTGGACTCCTTCGACATTCTCGACGACCCCACCACGAACAGCGCACAACGCGGTACCGCAGCCAAACGACTCAGCGATTACCGGGACAAAGCCGCCGAAAGCGTCGCACACCTGCGTCGACAACTGGCCTACGCCAACGAATTCGTCGATCTTGTATCCGAACGTATCGAGGCGGCAACCCAACCCCGAAGGTGATCGCCACGGTCCGTCGCTGCGCAACATCCGGCGCGCGATCGGCGAAGTGATCTGTTCGCCTAGATTTTCTGGTGCCCTCGGTGAGATTCGAACTCTATTTTGAGGGCTGGTAGATACCCCCGCGTGGTATCTGAACTGCGAAAACTCATCACTGTAGTTCACTCGAAATAACTGTAACTGTGGGCAATTTGTGGGCACGGAATGGGCAAGACGCCGGTTCATCTCGACTTCTCGAAACCAACTCACGAAACGAGCCAAAATGACCACCACGCCATACCTGACCGATTTACCCGCTCCCCCGGATGCCGCGCAGGTGTCCGACTGGACGAGCCCCGCCGACTCCGCGTGGAGACCGTTCGTGGGCGCCGTGCGCGTTCACGGCGCTTTCACGGTGCGCATCGAGGGCATCCAGCGCCGCAACGGCAGTTGCTCCCGGTGGGCGTCACTGCTGGGAGAAATCCCTGCCGCCCTCGGCCCGGAGTCGTTGCGGCAGATGGCGTCTGCGCTCACCGCTGCCGCCGACGAGATCGAGGTCCGGCGATGAGCGCCCAGCCTGACGTTGCGGTGCCCGCCGGTGCGTTCGTCCTGGGCGACTGGGGCGACTTCGGCGACGAATGCAGAATCGTCTCGAC
>NZ_JBYCLD010000148.1:0-1675 GCF_057473725.1 Mycobacterium sp. TH-M11
AAGCCGAGCCCGGACCGGCATACATCTTGGCCGAGGTGACCTCTGGAGGCGACGCGCTGAAATCGAACATTCGCAAACCCTTCCTACACAGCCAGCCGCACCCGACTAACCGCCGCGATGCCGGTCATGATCCTGGGTTCACGGGTTGTCTCGGCAGCGACAACAACCTGAACTGAACCTGAACGAAAACCGAATGCTGTGAATTCGGGTACATTTTGCTGCAAGAAATCTGAGTTGCTGTCGACTAGTTCCTCTCTCTACCCAACGACCGATCGAGTCTCGGTTATCCGCCCGAGGTTGGGCGGGGCATCTTGTAGCGCGGGGGTGTGACCTGCAGGATGGTGCTGACGCTTGGTGGTTTGATTTTGCGGGCGGCGGCTGCGGCGGCGATGCCTGCCATCGGCGCCATTGCTGCTATCTGCCCGGTGCCGGCGGTGTGCATTTTCGGGGCCGCATCCCAGGTTGTTCCCGACGACAGCCACTGCACGTTAGCGCTGGCGACCGGGGTGGATCCGGCCCAGGTGGCGGGCGCGGAAAGCGGTCCGATCGCGGCCGCTGTGCCGGTGCTGGCCAGTACTGCCCGGCTGGCGCCTGCTGCGGCCATCTTCGACTGGGCCAGCGTCGTTCCCGGCGCCACCGCGGCCGCGCCTGCGGCCGGTGATGTCGCGCCGGCCAGCCCGGCCCCTCCCGCATAGAAAATGCCGTCGGTAAATATTTTAATGGTGCTGACGCCATATTCGGCAACAGTGGCGACGTTACGTATCTGGGTGGTGGTGAGAGTGTCGAAGCCGTTGAAAAATTGATTCATAAATGAATAGTCGGTAATCAGCGACATCGGTATCGGAATACCATTAGCGAGGTTCGGCAGGCCTGGGTTTGGTCCCCCGCCCGAGAACAGTAGTGACAGGGCTTCAATAAATTGCGCGAGCCCGGATTGCGTCGCCGAGGAGGCGGAGCTGCCCGCCGACGCAGCCACCGCAGCGGCTTGAGCGGATTGTCCAGCCGGGTTGGTGGTGGTCGGCGGTGCGGAGAACGGCGTCACCTGAACTGCCGACGCCGCCGAGGCCGTGTAGCTGTGCATCGCAGCGGTGTCTTGGGCCCACATCTCGGCGTAAGCCGCTTCGGTGGCCGCGATCGCGGGCGCGTTCTGGCCCAGCAGGTTGGTTTGTGTGAGGTGTTGTAGCTGAACACGGTTGGCATTCACCACCGGGGGCGGCACCACTGCCGCGTGTGCCGTCTCATAGGCGGCCGCCGCCGCCCGGGCTTGGCTGGCCGCGTGCTCGGCTTGTGCGCCGGTTGTCGTCGCCCACGCTGCGTAGGGTGCAGCCGCACCAGCCATGGCGGCCGAGGCCGGACCCGCCCAGCCCTCACCCTGCAGGCCTGCAATTACCGAAGAGTAGCTCCGCGCATAGGAATCGAGCTGGGCGGCGAGCGCGTCCCACGCCGATGCGGCCGCTACCAACGACTGCGACCCCGGGCCTGTGTACACCAGTGCCGAGGTGATCTCCGGCGGCACTACCGCGTAATCGAACATTCGCGTTCCCTTCCCTCACCGGTGAGACGTGCTAGTGGTCATGGCCATCGCAATGGGTGCTATCCACCGATTGCGGGGCGAGGCATCCGCCAACGGCGGTCCTGCATCCGGAACACGGAGTTGCCGCCCTGCTGCTGGGCC
>NZ_JBYCLD010000149.1:0-1536 GCF_057473725.1 Mycobacterium sp. TH-M11
CGCGCTCAGAAGGCTTGAGAATAAACGCGTTTCCGCATGCCAGCGCGGGCCCGGCCTTCCACAGTGGAATCATCGCCGGGAAGTTGAACGGGGTGATCCCTGCGACCACGCCCAGCGGCTGGCGGATCGAGTAGACATCGATGCCGGTGCCGGCCCCCTCGGTGAACTCACCCTTGAGCAGATGCGGAATGCCGATGGCGAACTCGATCACCTCGACGCCACGCTGAATGTCGCCCTTGGAGTCCGGCACCGTCTTGCCGTGTTCCAGGCTGAGGAGTTCGGCGAGCTCCTCGATGTTGTCGTTGACCAGTTCGACGAACTTCATCATCACCCGGGCCCGGCGCTGCGGGTTGAACGCCGCCCACTGCTTCTGCGCCGCCTTGGCCGACGCCACCGCGGTGTCGACGTCGGCGGCCGACGCCAGCAGAACCTGCGCCTGCACCTGCCCGGTGCTCGGGTTGAGCACGTCGGCGGTCCGGGTCGAGGAGAGGTTGCTACGGCGTCCGTCGATGAAATGCGGAATCTTCTGAGTCATGGGGTCCTCGGACATTAGGCAGAAAGCAAAGTCATTTACTAGGACATCCTAGTAAATGGGGGAGGGTACTGGCAAGCGACTGCCAGGACGAGCGATGGGCAGGGCCTTCGTTTCTACGTTTGGGCACTTCAACGCCGCTTTTCGGATCGACCACCGGCCTTGTCGAGCGGCCTTGCGACACGGACGCGGATGTGACCTCACCTGCCGCACGCCCGAAGCGCTTACAGTGTTTACAGAAGCGATCTACGTGACCGAGGGAGACATCACATGTCATTCGTGACCACCCAGCCCGAGGCGCTGAGCTCCGCGGCAACTGAGCTCGGCGGCATCGGCGCGTCTTTCAGTGCGCAGAACGCCGCCGCGGCGGCGCCGACGACTGGTGTCGTTCCCGCTGCCGCTGACGAGGTGTCGGCGCTGACCGCCGCGCAGTTCGCTGCGCACGCGCAGCTGTATCAAGCCGTCGCCGCGCAAGCCGCCGCCATACACGAGCAGTTCGTCAACACGTTGGGTACCAGCGCGGGGTCCTACGCGGCTACCGAAGCCGCCAACGCCGCGTCCGCGGGTTAGCCGGCGTCGCTAGTTGGCACCGAACGTGCACTCAGTCTGAATCCGCCCGCGATTTGTCGAACTGAATGCACGTTCGGCGAACCGGTCCGCCCAATGATCCGGATCGAACCGCGGTTCTAGCCGTTGCGCAGGTCTGCGACGAACGCGCGGGCTTCATCCCAGGACGGCAGGAAACCGGCCGCGCGTACCTCGGCCAGGGTGGGTGCGGCGGCGTCGCGGCCGGACAATACGGGTTCGTGCCCACTCGGCCATTGGATCGCCAGCGCGGGGTCGGTCGCGGCGATGGTGTGTTCGCGCTGTGGGCTGTACTCGGTCGAACAGAGGTACATCACTGTCGAATTGTCTTGCAGTGCAAGGAATCCATGAGCGAGCCCCTCGGAAATGTACACCGATTTACGGTTGCGATCGTCGAGCGTGACAGCGTCCCAACGGCC
>NZ_JBYCLD010000150.1:0-11337 GCF_057473725.1 Mycobacterium sp. TH-M11
GGCGTTACGGTGCTCAAAGTGGACTGCGGCGACGGTCATCCGGTGGTGGTCACGGGGAGCGGCGAACAGACCCTCGCGCAGGCCGATCAGCTGAGCCGCGCCGCGGCGTTGGTGTGCGCCCAACGACTCGCCGGCTATCGGCCCGCCCGCCCGGGCGCGGTGTCAAACGCGACCAGGTGGCAGGACCTGATCGGCATCACCGACATCGGCTCGTGTCCGCCGGATGCGGACCGGAGCATTCTCGGCTCCCGGGGGTTTCTGCGTGTGCCAGTCGGCACCGACAGCAGCGGTGCGCCCGTCGAACTGGACATCAAGGAGGCGGCCGCCCACGGGATGGGTCCACACGGTCTCTGTATCGGTGCAACGGGTTCAGGGAAATCGGAGTTTCTGCGGACGGTGGCTCTGGGCATGATCGTCCGGCACTCGTCGGAAGAGCTGAATCTGGTGCTGGTCGACTTCAAAGGCGGCGCGACATTTTCTGGACTCGAACCCGCGCCGCATGTGGCCGCGGTGATCACCAACCTGGCCGACAAAGCGGCGCTGGTGACGCGGATGCGCGATGCCTTGATGGGCGAGCTGAACCGGCGTCAAGAGGTGCTCCGCGCGGCGGGCAACCTCGAAGACATCTCGGTCTATCAACGCAGACGCCAGGTGGATGACCAGCTGCGCCCGCTGCCGGCGTTGTTCGTCATCGTGGACGAGTTCTCCGAATTACTCAGCCAGCATCCAGATTTCGCTGACGTCTTTGTTGCGATCGGCCGATTGGGCCGATCGCTTGGCGTCCATCTGTTGCTGGCGAGCCAGCGTCTGGATGAGGGCAGATTGCGGGGATTGGAATCACATCTGTCGTATCGAGTGTGTCTGAAAACGCTGTCGAGCAACGAATCCCGCACGGTTCTGGGTACCTGTGAAGCCTACGAACTTCCCGCGACACCGGGTGCAGCGTACTTGCGGGTCGGTACCGATGCGCCCGTGCGGTTCCAGACGGCGTTTGTCTCGGGTTCCGTCGAGCCGCCATTGGCGATCCGCGCTTGCGGGACGTCGAGCCATCCTGAACTCGCACCTGCGGTCCGATTGTTCACCACCGAACCCATCGGATCCACTATGTCCGACCCCGGCGAGATCGCACTCGGCGAGCGCAAGACGGTGTTACAGGCGATCGTCGAACGGTTGTCGGGAAGCGGCCCACGAGCGCATGAGATATGGCTACCACCACTCGGAGCGTCCCCCACCCTGGACGCGCTCTTGCGGCCCGGCGAACCAGGTCGGCCATTGACGGTTCCGGTCGGCGTCGTTGACCGCCCTTTCGAGCAACAGCGCACGCCGTTGGTTGTTGACTTAGCTGGGGGCGCAGGCAATGTCGCGGTAGTCGGTGCACCTCGATCCGGCAAGTCCACGGCACTGCGTACGCTGATCACCGCGCTGGCGGTCACCCACGATCCGCGTAAGGTGCAGTTCTACTGTCTCGATTTCGGCGGCGGGTCCTTGGCGTCGCTGCGAGACTGGCCACACGTCGGCTCCGTAACCGGCCGCGGTGACCCGGAACGTGTCCGACGCACCATCGGGCGACTCTGCGCTCTCCTGCGGGCCCGGGAGGCGCTTTTTCGTGAGTGCAACATCGACTCGATGACCGACTATCGGCAGCTGATGGCGGAGCGGGATCCACGCTGTGATCGGTTCGGCGATGTCTTTCTGGTCGTTGACGGCTGGCTCAGTCTGCAGCGCGAATGCGAGATGGCCGAGCCCTGGGTGACATCGCTTGCCGCAGAGGGCCTCTCCTACGGTATCCACGTCATGTTGTCCGCCACGCGATGGCCAGAAATTCGAGCCGCGTTGCGTGATCAGGTTGGAACCCGGATCGAGCTGCGCCTGGGGGATCCGGGGGATTCCGAATTCGATCGGCGCCGGGCCCACCAGGTTCCAGAGGAACGACCGGGGCGAGGGCTCTCCCACGAAGGATTGCACATGGTGGTCGCACAGCCGTGTTTGGGCATCGGTGCCGCTTCGAGCGTTGGGGACATGCTGCGGGACCACAATCACGGATGGCGGGCGCCGACGGTGCCGGTGCTTCCCAAGCGGATCGACCACGCCGCTGTGGTCGACGGCGCCGGTCCGCTGCTCGCTGGCGTCATATTGGGCATCGAAGAGACCGAGCTTGCGCCACTGGCAATCGATTTTGCGCAGCAGCCACATCTGTTGGTGCTGGGCGACAACGAATGCGGTAAGACGGCGACGTTGCGCACGCTGTGCAGGGAACTACTGAGAACCAAGACTCCCGCGGAGTGCCAACTGGTCATCGTCGACCCGAGGCGCTCGCTGCTCGGTCTGGCCGGACACCAGAGCGGGATCCGGGGTAAACACCTTACTTCCGCTGACGCGGTAGCCGAGGCAATGTCGCATCTGGTGGAACTGTTGCGCCGACGCATGCCCAGCTCGAATACCAACCTGATGCAATTGCGTGACCGGTCCTGGTGGATAGGGCCGGAAATCTTTGTCGTGGTTGATGATTGCGACCTGCTCGGTGGTGCCGGCGTCAGCCCCCTGGCTCCGCTGGTGGAGTTCTTGCCGCATGGCAGAGACGTGGGTCTGCGTGTTGTGGTGGCCCGCCGCAGCGGCGGTGCGGCGCGCGCCATGTTCGAGCCGTTGCTCGCGGGGCTTCGGGACGCGGGTTGTGCGACCCTGCTGATGAGCGCATGTCCGGACGAAGGACTGACGATCGGCCCGGTGCGCCCGTCACAGTTACCACCGGGGCGCGGCGTACTGGTGTCACGTCGTAGCGAGCCGCAAACGATCCAAGTGGGCTGGATACCGGAGCAGTGAGAGCGCATCTGATCGAAATCGGCCCGACCGCAATCCGCCGATTGTGCTGCGGTGGAGCCACAGTCGCTGACGTCGAGGTCGAGCGGGCCGCGTTCGAGAGCATCGATGACGGTGTGGCGCTGGTCGACCGGCAACCGGTCACCGTCGGATCGTTATGGAAAGCCATGTTCGAGTCGGTTGATTGCCGTGCCGTCGGACAGGTCACGGTCGTGCGCCCATCCTGGTGGTCAGCGCCACGCGTCGGCGTCGTCGACGCTGCGGCGCAGGCTCTGGTGGGCCATGCCGAGGTGCGGCCGAGGTCGTGGTTGCTGAATCGCGCGGCCCCGTCAGTAGAGGATGCGGTAATTGTCGAGATCACTGAGGATTTCGTTGTCGTCCTGGGCGCGTTGACGGCGGCGCAGGCCCGACGAGTTGAGGTCGGGGTAGTCGCCGAGGCGGTCGCGCAATCGATTCTGACAATGGTGTCGAGCGCGGCCGGGACCGTGGTCATCGACGCGCCCGCAACTGTCCGAGGGGCGAGAACGCTCGCGACGACGATTGCCGCAAAGTTGTCGAATTCCGCCGCAGTGGCGGTCGCGGTCGTCGATGACATCCACCTGAGAAGGCTTGCCGGAGAGCTGAAAACGCGCGACGAGAAACCTCGTGCGCTCAACCGCCTCGGTGTGCCGGGCAGGAGCCTGCGGGCGCTGACGTCGGTGGTGCTGGTGTTCGGTGCGTGTGTTGGCGCGGGCGTGCTGCACCGTCGCCCCGCACCGCGCGCGACCGGCTACTCGCCGACCGCCTTGGTCGTGGAAGGCCATGTTGCACTGGAGGTTCCGGCGCAGTGGCCGATGCGTCGAGTGGTAGCAGGGCCAGGCTCGGCGCGGGTTGAGGTCACGTCCCCCGCGGACCCAGAAGTGGCGTTGCATGTGACCCAATCGCGCGTCGCCCTGCCGGGGTTGGAGGCAACCGCGGAGTTCATCAAGAGCGCAATAGACGCGGCTCCGGCCGGCGTGTTCGTCGACTTCGACCCGGCGGGGCGGCGGGCAGGACACCCGGTAGTGACTTACCGGGAGGTTCGGGCCGGCCACGACATCCGCTGGACGGTCTGGGTCGACAAGGCGGTCCGGATCAGTATCGGATGTCAGAGCCGAAGCGGTCGCGACGACGCCGTGAATCAGGAGTGTGAGCTTGCCGTCCGGTCGGCACGGGCCTGGAACTGATTCTGGCGGGAACCCGACAGCCCCGGCACGAGTCTTACTTTTTGTGAGCACGGGAAGGGCCGTGGCCGTTGACGAAGGAGGGCACGTGGGCGCACCGGTGGGCGGCAACGCACTGAGCACTGATTTCGACGTGATGCGCGCGGTCGCTGCGGCCATCGATACCCGTAACGAGGAGATTCGGGCGGGGCTGCAGGCTTTTATCGGCCGCATGAGCGGTGTGCCGCAGTCGGTGTGGGGTGGGCTGGCAGCGTCGCGGTTCAAAGACGTCGTGCATCGGTGGAATGCGGAGTCGACGAAGCTGCATCAAGCGCTGCACGGTATCGCGGAGACCATTCGCTACAACGAAGTCGCGTTGCGCGATGCCGCCGAGGACCACGCGCGGCGCATCGGCACGGCGGCCGGGCATCTGTGAGGTGTCGGTGATGGATCCGCGACTGTCATACAACTTCGAGGAAATCGAGACTGCGGTGCGCCAGGAGATCCACTGCGCGTCGACGACGTTCAACACGGCGCTGCGCGAACTCCAGTCGCAGGTCGCGCCGCTGCGCGAATTGTGGACCCGCGAAGCCGCCACGGCGTACGGCGTCGAGCAGGTCAAGTGGCACCAGGCCGCAAGTGCGCTCAACGAGATCCTGGTCGACCTCGGAAACGCCGTCCGCGACGGCGCTGAGGATGTCGCGGCCGCTGACCGACGGGCCGCGGGCCTATGGGCGCGCCACGGTCGGTGATCGCCCGAGGACTCTGCGCGGTTCCGTCGGTAAGGAGAGACCGACGGAACCGCGCAGTTATTTCGGTGCCGTCTCGGCTGTGATAGCGCCGGTGGACACAAAACGAAAAACAGGCGTCCACTGAGCCAGTGACAGCAGTGATTCATGCGACGGATGAGGCGCGGCGGTCCAGGATCTCGCCGTCGGACGACGCATTTTGACCTGCGCGGATATCCGCCGGTAAGCTCCTGAAGCTGGTGTGCGGAACGCCGGGACTCGGGTCGATGTCGGTCGCCGAGACGCTCCCTCCGTACACGCCTGACCGGCACCCGGTCCACCGGGATCCACAACGGGGTCGAAGACCCGAAAGAGAGAGGTAAGCGCGTGTCCACATACGTGCCGAAGGCGGGTGACACCACGCGGACGTGGTACGTCATCGACGCCCAGGACGTGGTGCTCGGCCGCCTGGCCGTCGCGGCAGCCAATCTGCTGCGCGGCAAGCACAAGCCGACATTCACGCCCAACACCGACGGCGGTGACTTCGTCATCATCGTCAACGCCGAAAAGATCGCCCTGAGCGGCGACAAAGAACACAAGAAGCTGGCCTACCGTCACTCGGGTTATCCGGGCGGGCTCAAGAGCCGCACGATCGGCGAGTTGCTGGAAAAGCACCCCGACCGGGTGGTCGAGAAGGCCATCGTCGGCATGATCCCCAAGAACAAGCTCGGCCGTCAGATCAAGCGCAAGCTGCACGTCTATGCCGGTCCGCAGCACCCACACGCTGCCCAGCAGCCGACTCCGTACGAGATCAAGCAGGTGGCCCAGTAATGACCGAAGCAATCGAAACCGAGGCAGCCGAGACCGTCGAGGCCGCCGCCCAGGCACCGCGCGAGAACTCCGTTTTCATCGAGCGCCCGATTCAGACCGTCGGCCGCCGTAAGGAAGCCGTCGTGCGAGTTCGCCTGGTGCCCGGCACCGGCAAGTTCGACCTCGACGGCCGCAGCCTGGAGGCCTACTTCCCGAACAAGGTCCACCAGCAGCTGATCAAGGCACCGCTGGTCACCGTGGACAGGGTTGACGCGTTCGACGTGTTCGCCCACCTCGACGGTGGCGGTCCGTCCGGTCAGGCCGGCGCGCTGCGTCTGGCGATCGCCCGGGCACTGATCATTGTCCAGCCCGATGACCGACCCGCGCTGAAGAAGGCCGGCTTCCTCACGCGTGACCCGCGTGCCACCGAGCGTAAGAAGTACGGCCTGAAGAAGGCCCGCAAGGCGCCGCAGTACAGCAAGCGCTGATCGAGGCGGCGATCACGGCCGCGTACCAGTTGGGTGGCACTCCGGCGAATCCTCATGTCGTGCGTGTGCGCGGTCACCAACTGTGAGAGGTTTGACCGCATGGGTCGACTATTCGGCACTGATGGCGTCCGAGGGGTTGCCAATCGCGAGCTCAACGCCGAGCTCGCGTTGGCCCTCGGCGCCGCGGCTGCCCGCCGCCTGACCAGGGTCGGCAGCGGACGCAGACGGGTCGCGGTGATCGGTCGCGACCCCCGTGCCAGCGGCGAAATGCTGGAAGCCGCGGTGATCGCCGGCCTGGCCAGCGAGGGCGTCGACGCGTTGCGCTGTGGTGTGCTGCCGACGCCGGCCGTGGCCTACCTGACCCACGCCTACGACGCCGACTTCGGCGTGATGATCTCCGCCTCACACAACCCGATGCCCGACAACGGCATCAAGATCTTCGGGCCGGGCGGGCACAAGCTCGACGACGCGACCGAGGACCAGATCGAGGATCTGGTCGCAGGCGGGCCGGGTCTTCGACCCGTGGGCGCCAGCATCGGCCGCGTCATCGAAGCCGAAGACGCGTTGGACCGCTATCTGCGCCAGCTCGGCAAAGCCGGCACCGTACCGCTCGACGGGCTGACCGTGGTGGTCGACTGCGCACACGGCGCCGCCTCGATCGCCGCGCCGGGTGCCTACCGCGCTGCCGGTGCGCAGGTCATCGCGATCAACGCCGAGCCCAACGGGTTGAACATCAACGACTGCTGCGGCTCGACCCATCTGGAGGTGGTGCGGGCGGCGGTGCTGGAGCACGGCGCCGATCTCGGTCTGGCGCACGACGGCGATGCCGACCGCTGCCTGGCCGTCGACGCCGCCGGCGAAGTCGTCGACGGCGACGCGATCATGGTCATCCTCGCGCTGGCCATGCAGGAGGCCGGTGAACTGGCCGGCAACACGCTGGTCGCCACCGTCATGAGCAACCTCGGGCTGCACCTGGCGATGCGGGCGGCCGGTGTCGAGGTCCGCACCACCAGCGTCGGTGATCGATATGTGCTGGAAGAACTGCGATCTGGCAAGTTCAGCCTCGGCGGCGAGCAATCCGGACACATCGTGCTGCCCGCCCTGTCGACCACCGGCGATGGCATCCTGACCGGCCTGCGGCTGATGTCGCGGATGGCGCAGACCGGGAACTCGCTGGCCGGTTTGGCTTCCGCGATGCATACCCTGCCGCAGGTGCTGATCAACGTCGACGTCGCCGACAAAGCCGCCGCTGTCGCCGCGCCGTCAGTGCAGTCCGCCGTGCAGCAGGTCGAGGACGAACTCGGCGATACCGGTCGAATCCTGTTGCGACCCTCGGGAACCGAACAGATGATCCGGGTGATGGTGGAAGCCGACAACGAGCACGTCGCGCACCGGCTCGCCGCCCACGTGGCCGACACGGTGCGAGGTACCCGCTAGCTTCCGAATCTGCTCGGCTCCTCCTCGGGCCGCTCGCGGCCCGCATCGTCGCCCTCAATGGAACCGTCTCACGTCTCGTTGCGTCGAATCTGTTATGGCACAACGAGAAGCATTCGTCGACGCTGCAGCTGTGCATGCCGTCGCGAACCGATTTGACGACGCGGCACATCTCATCGACGGCGCGGTGCGCGCCCATTTGGCCCGACTGGCTTTCGACGGGACCACCGCAGGGCGGGCCTACATCGGCCAAGGTGACGCGCTGGGGTTCGCGCTGCATCGGCTCAGCGGCGAAGTTGCGCAGTGGGCGCGGGCCGGCATGGAAGTTGCCGCGACGCTGCGGGCCGGCGCCGATCGATACGCCGACGCCGACCAGTTCGCCGCCGCGCGGATCGGATGATGGCGGCGTGTCGTCGACGATGCAGAGCGCAGTGATGAGGTGGGGACACGCCCCCTCGCCGCGGTGCGGCTGGTGGTACCCCCACCCGCTTGCGGGGGAGAGCGGTACAGGTGGCTGATAAATACGACCTGGCGGCCCGGCTGGCCGAGGGCAACGCCGCCGTGGATCACATTCAGACCTATGTGCAGGCTTGTCAGACGCTCGGTTATCACCAGCCCGACCTCACCGCGCACGCGTCGCAGGTGGCCGATTGGTACGACACCGAAGCGGGGCTTGACCTGCGGGTGCTCCAGAGTGACGTCGCCGAGCTTCGGTCCGCGGCCACCGTGATCGACGAGGCGCTGTGGGTGCAGCGCACACAGGTCAGCGACCTCGCGGCGGCGTGGCGAGGTTCTGGTGCCGGGTCGGCCGCGCGGTTCCTGCAACGGCACTGCGATGCCGCCGAGGAGGTGGCGGCGCATGTTCGGGACGCTGCGGCGCAGTGCGACGCACTCCTCGACGCCGTCTGGCGGACGGTCGACGGCAAGGTCGCCACCACCGTCGCGATCGACGAACGCAGCGCGGTGCAGCGCTCGGACTGGCTGGCCGCAGGGCAGGCGGTGATTGCCGGTGATCGATCGACGGCCGAAGTCATTGTTCATCGGCAGGTCATGCCGTTTGTGGACAACGATATTCGCAATGACTGGCTCGCGGCCATGAGCGCAGCCAACGCATCCGTGGCGGCGTCCTACGATACGGCCATCCACGCGTTGGCCTCGACGCGCGACGTGCGGTTCGACATCCCGGGTGACCTGGGCCCGGTTTGGCAGCCGGCAGACGGTCCGGTCGTGCCGCCGGTGATATCACCGCCCAGCAGCCCACCGCCGACCATGCCCGCTGCGGCGTTGCCGGTTCCCGAAGCGCCGCAGCAACTTCCGCCCGACGACTCCGAAGCTTTGCCGCCGGATCCGCCGGCTCCGCCTGGCGAGGCGGCCGGGTTGCCCTCAGGCGCAGGTGGTCTCGGCGGCGTGGCCGGTGGAATCGGCAACGTGATCGGCAGCATCGTGGACAGCATCGGCGGGTTGCTGGGTTCGCTGGCCGGCGGGTTGGGCGGAGGCGCCGACAACGACCCGACCGATCTCGATGACGATGACGATGACGACCCGGCCCGCGATGACGCCGACAACCGTGAGGCGGTCGCGGATGACCCCGAACCGGGCCCCCTCGACGAGGACGTCGCACCCGATGCGCCTGCGGTCGAAAGTCCTTCGCCGGCAACCGAGGCCGTCGCGGAACCGGCTGCGCAACCCGGCGACACGCCCTCCGATGCGGCGCCGGCCGAGGATCAGCCGCCGCCGACGGCTGACGGATCGACGCCGTGCGAGATTGCCGAGGATCAACTGCCGCAGGCCGGGCAGTGAGCCGGGTCAGCCCTTGATCAACGCGACGAACTTTTCTTCGGGCGTCAGGGCGGCGGTTTCGTCGCCGACGGGCAGCGTCTTGGGTAGCTGCACGTCTGGGTCGGCGAAGTCGCGATAGGCTTTGTCGCCGCTGAGCGTGTAGAGCAGGTAGCCGGTGAGTAGCGCGCGAATTGCCTTGCGCGTTTTGCGATCCGAACCGCCCAGCCCGAACGCCGCCGTCAGCCTTCGCCCCTCGACCAACCCGTCGGCCTTGGCCTTGTTGACGATTCGCAGCGTCGCGGTGTCCCAGGACTGCCAGAGCTCGACCGCATTGGAGCGCAGCGCCTTTGCCGAACCCGGCGCGCTGAACACCACACCGGGCACGCGCAGTGTCGAGGCCGGCTGCTCGGCAGACGGGGTGGTCACAGCCGGAAATATCGCGGCCACCGCTTGAGGCTTGGCCTGCATCCCGGCGGCGGCGAACACCGCGGCGGAGGCCCCGAAGCCGTGGCCGATGATGCCGACCTTATCGGGATCAACGCTGATCTTGCCTGGGCCCAATCGCACTCCGCTGGCGATGTCCAGCGCGGACCCCAGATCGAAGGCGAGGTTCAGCACCGAGGGCGCCACCCCGCGTTCGGTGTCGGGGGCCACCGCGACGATCCCCCACGACGCCAGGTGATCGAGCAAACCGGCGTACCGTGCGACGCGGGTCAGCCAGTCGTGGCCGAATGCCACGGCGGGTAGGTGCAAACCCGCCTCAGGCGTGTAGACGACGCCGGGTAAGCCGGCGAAGGCCAAATCGCCGCGCAAGACTTTGTGCGGGCCGGGTCGGCTCAGGGGGCCGACCAGCTTGCGGGTCTTTGCCACTCGATGACGGTAGCGCACGTCAGTCCGTACCGGGCTGTCGCCGCTGGGCGCGGCGGTCAACGGCAATCGTCCGCCGTATTCGAACAAGTTCAATACAAAGGTCATTCACAGCAACTCATAAGAAATTAAGGGAGCTAACGCTGTAGTCGGGGGCGCCCGAGTGGTACGAAGACACAGTGACAAACATCAAACACATCGCGGCTGCGGCCGCGATCGCCTCGGGTCTGGGACTCGCCGGCCTCGGCGCCGCGAGCGTCGCCGGGGCCATGCCCATGGCCCCGCTTCCCGACTATCACTGGTGTCCCGGGCAGTCCTGGGACCCAGGCTGGGGTGACAACTGGGATCAAAACCGCTGTCACGACGACAACTACTTCGACGGGGATCCGCACGACCAAGGTCACTGGCACGGCCAGGGCGGTTGGCACGACGACGGTGGCCCGAACAACAACGGCGGCCCGGGTTGGAACAACAACCAAGGTGGGAACGGCTGGAACAACCAGGGCTGGTAAGCCGGTCAACAGTTTCCATCCTGACACAGGTCAGATGCGTGCAGCCGTCTCATTCGGGCGGCTGCACTGCTGTCTAAGGGGTTTGTGACCGCTCACATCCACTATCCTGGCGGGCTATGTGCGGAATCGTCGGCTACGTCGGGTACCAACCCGCCCTCGACGTGGTCGTCGAAGCGTTACGCCGGATGGAATACCGCGGGTACGACTCGGCCGGTATCGCGCTGGTCGACGGGGCCGGTGAGCTCACCGTTCGGCGCCGGGCCGGTCGGCTGGCCAACCTGGAAAGCGCGCTGGCCGAGACCGATCCGGAGTCGCTGCGCGGTTCCACCGGTGTGGGGCACACCCGCTGGGCGACGCACGGCCGTCCCACCGACCGCAATGCTCATCCGCACCGCGACGCCGCAGGCAAGATTGCCGTCGTCCACAACGGGATCATCGAAAACTACGCGCCGCTGCGTCAGGAACTCGAAAACGCCGGTGTCGAGTTCGCCAGCGACACCGATACCGAGGTGGCCGTGCACCTCGTCGCCACGAATTATCAGCACGGCGCAACCGCGGGCGATTTCACCGCGTCGGTGCTGGCCGTGCTGCGCCGCCTCGAGGGCCACTTCACCTTGGTGTTCGCCTGCGCCGACGAACCGGGCACGATCGTTGCCGCGCGCCGCTCGACACCGTTGGTGGTCGGTATCGGCAAGGGGGAGATGTTCGTCGGCTCCGACGT
>NZ_JBYCLD010000151.1:0-10668 GCF_057473725.1 Mycobacterium sp. TH-M11
CATCACTACACAATGGACGGCACCTACCTGGTCGGCCGGGAAAAGCTGCGCGAGTACGCCCGCGCGGTGCAGGACTATCACCCCGCGCACTGGGATGTCGACGCCGCCACCGACCTGGGTTACTCCGACCTGGTGGCGCCGCTGACGTTCACGTCGACGCCCGGAATGACGTGCAATCGCCGCATGTTCGAGCAGATCGTGGTCGGCTACGACACCTATATGCAGACCGAGGAGCTGTTCGAGCAGCACCGCCCGATCGTTGCCGGCGACGAGTTGACGGTCGACGTCGAACTGACGTCGGTGCGCAGGATGGCCGGTCGCGACCTGATCACCGTGACCAACACCTTCACCGACGCGGCCGGCGAGCGGGTGCACACCCTGCACACCACCGTCGTCGGCGTCACCGCCGCGGACATCGATCCGGCGATCAAGACGGCGGTGCAGAACGCGATGATGCACGACGTCGACATCTTCGGCATCGGCGAAGACGAGTACCGCAAGACAGTGCGCCCCGACGGCGAGATTCGGATCGCCGACGCGAGCCTCACCCGCACGCCGGGGACGCCGTCGTTCGACGACGTGCACGTCGGCGACGAGTTGCCGGTGCACCACGCCCGGCTGACCCGCGGCGACCTGGTGAACTACGCCGGGGTGGCGGGCGACGCCAACCCGATTCACTGGGACGAGGACATCGCCAAGCTGGCCAACCTGCCCGACGTGATCGCCCACGGCATGCTCACCATGGGCCTGGGTGCGGGCTTCGCCTCGACCTGGACCGGTGACCCCGGGGCGGTGACCCGCTACGCGGTGCGGTTGTCGGCCCCGGCGATCGTGTCCGCGCGCGAAGGCTGCGACATTGAATTCAGCGGCAAGATCAAATCTTTGGACCCGCAGACCCGTTCCGGCGTCGTGATCCTCACCGCAAAATCCGATGGCAAGAAGATCTTCGGTATGGCCACCTTGGGTGTGCGCTTCCGCTGATCGGTGCGCGCTAATCGACGAGCAGAGAGCGCAATTCGTCGATCCCGTCCTGCTCCAACGGGAGCAGGGGCGGCCGCGGCTGCCCCACCTTGGTGCCGAGCAGCTCGAGTCCTGCCTTGACGGTCGTGGGCAATCCGCCGGCGACGATGAAGCGCAGCAACGGCGCCAGATCGTCGTAGATGTCTTTGGCGGTTGCGTAGTCGCCCGCCTGCGTCGCCGCGTAGAGCTCGAGGCAGGGTTGCGGTCGCAGGTTGGGCGCGGCCGTGCACCAGCCACTCGCGCCGGCGGTCAGCGCATCGAGGATGAGCGGGTTGCTGCCGTTGTAGAACGGCAGTGCGTCGCCGGTGAGCTCCTTGAGGCGGACCATGCGATCGAGCTCGCCGGTGGATTCTTTGACCATGGTGAGGTTGTCGATTTCGGTGAACATCTGCACGAGCAGTTCAGGGCTCATGTCGATGCCACTGGTAGCCGGGTTGTTGTAGGCCATGATCGGAATATCAAGTGCCGCAGCCACCGTGGCGTAGTGTCGGGCGATCTCGCGTGGGGTCAGTTTCCAGTAGGAGACCGGCAGGATCATCACCGCGTCGGCACCAGCGCGTTGCGCGTAGCCGGCGCGACGAACCGTGTTGGCCGTAGTCAAATCGCCGGCACCGACGATCACCGGCACGCGGTGGTCGACGGCGTTCACCGTCGTGTCGACGACGCTGTCGAATTCGGCCTCGGTGAGATAGGCGGCTTCGCCCGTGCTGCCGAGCGGCGCGATCGCGTGAACCCCTGCGGCGAGCAGCTTTTCGATCAGCGAGGCCAGTACTGCGGTGTCCACGCCGCCATCGGCGCCGAAGGGCGTGATCGGGTAGGCGATGATCCCGTGGATGGCCGGGGCAGGCGTCACGAAGCTCCTCCTCGTCGGGGCGGTGCGGCGTCAGTCGGACAGGGCGTCAGGGTGGTCTACCAGTGCGCGTCGCGCGTAGTAGGCGAAATTGGCTTTGCTGCGCTTGGCAGTCAGCGTCCAATCGTGAGCCTCACGAGCGAGATTCTCGGGCAGCGGTTTGATCTCGCCGGCGGCCATGGCGGCAAGCTGCAGTTTGGCGCCGCGCTCGACGAGAACCGCCAGCGAGCAGGCTTCCTCCACGCTTGCCCCGGCGATGACGTGTCCGTGATGGGCCAGCAGCACTGCCTTCTTCTGACCGAGAGCCGCGCTGATGATTTCGCCCTCTTCATTGCCTACCGGCACACCGGGCCAGTCTTCCAAGAACGCGCAGTCGTCATAGAGCGGTGTGAGATCCATATGGGAGACGACGAGCGGGACTTCGAGCATGGACAGCGCCGCGACATGGAACGGGTGCGTGTGCACGATGCATTGCACGTCGGGGCGGGCGCGGTAAATCCAGGAGTGAAAGCGATTGGCGGGGTTGGCCATTCCGCTGCCGGACAACACGTTGAGATCTTCGTCGACGACCAGCAGATTGCCGGCGGTGATCTCGTCGAAGCCCAGACCCAGCCGCTGGGTGTAGAACGTGCCGGGTTGCTCGGCGCGAGCGGTGATCTGTCCAGCCAGTCCCGAGTCGTGCCCGCGGTCGAACAGTGCACGGCAAGTCAAGGCGACCTTGTGCCGCAGCGTCCATGCAGTGTCGCCGAATTCCCGGTCCATGGCGTCTTGCGCACGCCGGATGAGCTGTTCTTTGGAGTCGTTGAACGTTGCACTCACAAGTCACCTCCGGCGCGGGGATCGGCGCCCGATGGGCCAATTCGACGGTACCTTCACGATAACCGGGTTTTGGCCGCCGACGGTTTCGCCGACCGCCCAGGTCGATCAAGACGGGCGTCATCAGTTGTAATGGACAGAAGCGGGTGGCAAGGAGCACAGGTGGGTCGAGGCAGGCTGCTGCTGGTCACGCTGTGTGCACTGGCTGTCATCGTCGGCGGATGGGCGCTGACGCGTAACCATCCATCCCCCCGGGCAGCGCAGTCGGCAAGCGGCGTCGCCGCGTCGGTGTGCCCGATCACCTCGCTGCCGCACGAGGTTGTCGACACCATCAGTCGTATCCGCGCCGGCGGTCCTTTCCCGTTCCCGCGCAGCGACGGTGCGGTGTTCGCCAACTACGAGGGCCATCTGCCCAAGCAACGCCGCGGCTACTACCACGAGTACACCGTGATCACACCGCGCGCCCGAGACCGGTCCATGCGCCGCATCGTCACCGGTGGCTCGCCGGTGGCGCACCCGGCGCAATACTTCTACACCGGCAACCATTACGACTCGTTCTGCCTGGTCACTGGCGCGGACGGCCGGCCATGAGCCGCAGCCGCACCGATGGCAACCCGGTGATCTACCGGCTTGATGGCCGAAAGATCAAGTCTCCCAGCGACTTCTACCGTGAAATCGGATCAGCCGTCAATGGCGCGGGCGGGTATTTCGGGCGCAACTTGGACGCCCTGGCGGATTGCCTGCGAGGCGGATTCGGCACTCCGGAAAACCAGCACTACGAATTCGAATGGCAGCACAGTTCCCTGTCGCAGCGCTACCTGAGCGGCGTCTACCACGGACAGCGGCCGCTGATCGCGGCGATTCAGGACGTTTTCGACGGGGCAGGAGTACCGCTGCGCCTGACCTGACGCTGTTCATCGGCGTCGCCGGCGATTCCCGGGCGGTAAGAGTTGGCCGTCGCCCCGGCCGCGGTTCGACCGCCTATCCACCTTCGAGTTCCGCCCTCAGACAAGCCCCGATGGCATTCATTCCCGACAACACCCGGTCTTTGACGTCGGCGCCCGCAGCCGGCCAATTCGCGATGACCGCGTAGGAGATCCGGGCATCGTTGCGTCCAACGGTGCCCACGTCGGCCCGGACGCCCGGATCGGCGCCGGTTTTATTGTGAATGGCGGTGTCTCCGTCACCCGGTGTGTGCGCCAGCGGATCGAGGCCGAATGCGGACGCCACCAGGGACAGGTCCATTCCGGTGGCCAGCCAATTGTTCACCTGTTGCGACACCGTCGGCGACACCACCTCGCGCCGCGACAGCCGACTCATCAAACCGGACAGTTCAGATGCCGTCCCGGTCGACAGCGTCGGCGGGTGATCCGGGCCGCGGTGGTCTCGGACATAGTCCAGCAACGCCGTGTGAACCAAGCCGAGTGTTCGGGCGAGCGCGCTGACCCTCGCCAAGCCGACGTTGTCGAGGAGAACATTGGTCGCCGTGTTGTCGCTGACGCTGGCCATCAACACGCATAGGTCGTCGACCGCCAGTTCATCGACACGCAGGTGGCGCCAAAGCCCGGAATCCGCGACCACCAGCTCAGGACGACGCCACAGTAAGGCCGTACCGCTGATCTCACCGGCGTCCCGTTGCCGCGCGACCTCGATGAGGAGCAGCAGCTTGCCGACGCTCGCTGTCTTCATCACTCGATCGCCATTGCGGCAGCACACTTCGCGTCCGGCGGCGTCGCGAATGGACACCGCCCATTCGACACCGGTCGGTGCGCTCACGATGTCGTCGATCGATCGCTGGAGCACCGCTAGCCCGTGTGCTTCTCGCGAGTGACTGGCCTCACACCGTCGCACATTATCGCGCTGAAGCCCGCCGGCCCCGTTGCTTCAGCCCGTCGCCGTCCTTCCGCTGAACCTGCCAATTTGCCAGGAATCTGTTGGCTGCGCGCGCCGACGACCCCACGACTCAAGGATGATAGAGCGGTGACTTTGCACATGGGTCTGATCTTGCTGTTGGCCGCAATCGGCGTGATCGTCGCGGTGGATCGGATCGCCGCGCGCACCGGCTTGCCCAGCGCGGTGTTGCTGGCCGTTGGCGGTATCGCCTACGCCTTCCTGCCCGGCCCCAACATCGCCCTGCGCCCCGAACCCGCCATGTTCTGCATCTTGCCGCCGCTGCTGTACTACGCGGCACTGGAGTCGTCGCTGCTCGGAATTCGACGCAACCTGCGCGCCGTGATCAGTCTGTCGGTCGTTCTCGTTTTGCTGACCGCATGCTCGGTTGGTGTCTCGTTCGCCCTCCTGGTCGGTGGCGCAACCTTTGCGGTCGGCACGGCGCTCGGTGCGGCGGTGGCACCACCGGACCCGGTTGCCGCACTCGCCGTCGCCCGCAAGGTCGGCCTCCCGCCCAACATCATCACGATCATCGAGGGCGAGGGGTTGCTCAACGACGCCACAGCATTGACCACGCTGTCCGTGGCCACCGCGGCCGCCAGCGGAGGCGGGTTCTCCGCACCCTCGGCGGTCAAGGCCTTCTTGCTGGCCGCTGCGGGTGGTTTCGCGGTCGGGGTGGCGATCGCCGCCGGCCGGCGCGTGCTCCGCAGGTGGACGTCGGACATCTTGACCGCCAACGCGATTTCGCTCGCGACACCGTTTGTGGCCTACCTTGCCGCCGAGCAGATCCGCGCCTCCGGAGTGCTGGCCGTGGTGGTCTGCGGGTTGATCGTCGGACACGATCTGCCGCGATCGGAATCCGGTGCCAGCCGCTTGCAGACGCGGGCGGTCTGGCGGTTGACCAACTTTCTGCTGGAAGGCTTCGTGTTCTTGCTCATCGGCCAGCAGCTACCACGAATCGTCGGGGGCCTGAGGGATTATTCGGTAGGCACGGTTGTCTCCGCGGTCGGGGTGACACTCGCGGTCGTACTCCTCATGCGCCCGCTGTGGTTGTTGATCACACAACTGTTGCCGCAGCCGTTGCACTCCAGGCTCGGAGACGTCTCGGGCGCGGGTTCGGCTGAGGCGACGGATTCCGTTGTCACCCTCGGCGCCCCCCGCCGGGGCTCGCAACGACTCAGCCTGCGGGAAATTTTCGTACTGAGTTGGGCCGGCACGCGCGGAGTTGTGAGCCTGGCCGCGATCTTCACGGTCCCGCTGGTGACGGCGACCGGTGCGCCATTCCCTGATCGAGATCTGCTGCTGTTCTGCACTTTGGTGGTCGTGTTGGTGACGTTGATCGGTCAAGGCCTCACGTTCGCGCCGCTGGCGCGCGCCCTGGGTATCCGCGTCAAGGCAGCCGACGAGTCGCGGCTGCGCCAGCAGGCGGGCATCGCCGCGATCCGGGCCGCCCTCGAACGGCTGGATGAGCTGCACCAGCAGAGCCGCAACGAGGTCGACCGGAGAGCGATCGACACCGTGCGCCAGCAATTGTCGAGTCAGATCACGGCACGCCAGCAACAGCTCGACTTGCTCGACATCACCAACACCTATGACATCCCCGTGTTTCCCGACGAGGACGCACTGCACGAGACGCGCCGTGCGGCGATCGACGCCCAGCACGAAGAGCTCGTGCGCTGGCGCGACGCCGGCGTACTCCCCGATAAAGGGCTGCGCGCTCTGCAGCGTGCGCTGGACCATGAAGAGGGCATGCTGGCGTTCAGCCAACACTGACCGCTCGAATCGCAGCGCGGCATTCGGCCACGTCAGCACCAGCGGTGCGGCCTTGATCCACAAAAGTGCTGGCGCTGCTCGGCGTTCGACGCAATGCTTGGAGGATGACCAAACGGATCCTCCATGTCGTCACCAACGTCTCGCACTACGAGGACCCGTCCAAGCCGACCGGATTGTGGCTTTCCGAGCTGACGCACGCCTATCACGTCTTCGCCGAAGCCGGCTGTGAGCAGACGATCGTCAGCCCGAACGGCGGGCCGTCGCCCCTGGAACCGCGTTCGCTGAAGTTCCCGAACTACGACAAGAGCGCCAAGGCGTGGCGGGCCAACGACCGCAAAATGGTGCTGCTGCACCGCACCGCGTCACCCGCTGAGATCGACTCGGGGGACTTCGACGCCATCTACTTCACCGGCGGCCACGCGGTGATGTTCGATTTCCCCGATAATGAAGGCCTGCAACGTATTACCAGGGAGATCTTCGAGAATGGCGGCGTCGTTTCCGCCGTCTGCCACGGCTACTGCGGACTGCTCAACACCCGACTGTCGGATGGATCGTTGTTGGTTGCCGGGCGCAAACTCACCGGATTCGCCTGGTCGGAGGAAATCTTGGCCCGGGTCAACAAACTGGTCCCCTACAACGCTGAGGCAGAAATGAAGAAGCGGGGCGCCCGATACGCAAAAGGCTTGTTTCCCTTTGCTTCCCACGTCGTTGTCGACGGGCGGCTGGTGACGGGTCAGAATCCGGGCTCGGCGAAGGCGACGGCCAAGAAGGTCGTCGCCGTGTTGGAGGGCTGAGCTACGTCGTTCTGGATGTCGTGCGTTGTCAGCGCTCCGATGTGGTCGGATCCCAAACGCGCGAGAAGCCGAAGTCGGTAAAGTCACCGACATTTCGAGTAGCGAACTCGTCGACACCGTGGTGGCGCAATGTCAGTGCCAGCCGGGCATCGAATAGGCGCCGGCGAGCAATTCGCGGCGTGGCCGCCAACACCCAAACCTCGTTCATCACTGGGGCGTTCTCGATGAGCGCCCACCGCCGGTTACGGCGGAACGTCTGACAAATCTCCGCCGCCTCGGGGCCGTCGAGCGGTCGCGTCACCACCGCGCGGTTCCGCAGCAATTGATACAGCTCCATAAGCACGAGCTCACAGACTGCGACATCGGTCCGACCAGCGCATTCGACAAGGAAGGTGGCGGCGGCGTCATGTTCGGGGCAATCCCGATTTTGGGCATAGAGCAAGACATTCGTATCGATCGACAGCACGGGCGACTCAAGCCTCGTTGGCGAGCTCGCGCCACGCGTCTTCGGAGACACGAAACGCACCAAGTCGACGAGGCGTGGGCGGCTGCCAGACGTCGGGCGCTACATCTCGCCTCGGGTAGATCTGCACCATGTGCTCGAGCCCGCGACGGACGACCTCGGCAAGGGTCATTTCATGCTCGTGCGCGACCCGCTTGGCGTCGCGGTAAAGCTCATCCGGAAGCTGGACTTGCGTTCGAATCATACATCAAATTTACATCTGTATCAGAAATACATCAACGTTGTGTAGGTGTGAACCATCCCGCCAGGAGTTTGGATAGGTCCCCTCGGATGCGCTCAGGCACGCAGTCGAGGGCAACGGTGCCTAGACCTCGGTGACCGAGCGCCCCGGCCGGCCCAGCGCGTGACGAATGTCGCGCAACGCGACGCACTGAATCGATGCGGAAACGCCGCATCAGCTACGCCGTTCACCGTAATCACGTTGTTAACATCGCCGGATGCCGGATTCATCGGCGCGCTCAGGACTGTCGCAATCACGCTCGGTTTCCCGGCGTGACGCATTGCGCTACGCGGCCACGGTGACCGCGCTGGCCGGAATGGGCGCAGCATCGGCAAGTGCCGGGAGCCCTCCGGCGACCGCGGCGGGGGCGCCGACGCTGATCGACTTCGCGATGCGCCAGATTCCGGCCCAGGACATCCGGGCGGCCGGCTACTCCGGGGTCGTCAGCTACGTCTCGCAGTCGCGTCCCGGCTCGTCCTTCGGCGCCAAGCCGATCACCCGGCCCTACGCGGAGTCACTGACCGCCGCCGGGCTGGTGATCGTCAGCAACTACCAGTACGGCAAGCCCGGCGGCACCGCACCATCGGACTTCACCCGCGGGTTCGCCGGCGGCGTTGCCGATGCTCGCACCGGCTGGCAGCTGCATACCGCGGCAGGTGGCGGCCAGAGCGCACCCATTTTCTTCACCGTCGATGACGACATCAACCGTGGGACGTGGAACAACGTTGCGCTGCAATGGTTTCGCGGAATCAACTCGGTGCTCGGCGTGCAGCGCACCGGCGTCTACGGCGGCATCAACGTCTGCCAGTGGGCCGCCGCCGATGGCGTGATCGGCAATTCGAGCACGCCCGGCCACCGGTGGGCCTGGCAGACCCGGTCGTGGTCGCACGGTCAGGTCGACCCCGCCGCCGTCCTCTACCAGCGCATCGTGAGTACCGCCAGCACGCCGGGGCCGGTGGTAGGTGGGCTCGAAGTCGACGTCAGCGACGTTTTGGCGCAGGACTGTGGTCAATGGAATCTGCATCCGTGAGCGGGTAAAACGCGGGCACGTTTTGAGATCGCCGAGTCCGGCTACTCCACGCAAGCAAAACTGTCTCCCCCTGGACAGAACTACGATGGAGGGACATCGACATGGCGTTTTCGCCAACCGCACTCAAAACGGTCGTTGCCACGGCCGGCATCGCGGCCGCCGCGACCGTAATGGCGACACCGGCACTCGCTGATCCAGAAGAATTGAATTTCGGCCAGATGGCCGAAATATCGAGCATGGGCGGAACCATCGATTACACCGTCACCGACCTGAAACCCAGCGGCCACAATGACGGCGTGTGGTACTCCGATGTGATGGCCAAAGGTGTGAGCGGCAACGCGACACCCAACATTGCCGATTTCAACGCCCGCGCGGTCAACAGCTCGACGTTCGCGGTGATGAAGGGCAACGAAGCCGACGGCCTTCCCAACGGACCACTTCCGCTGGGCCAGCAAATTACCGGGCGGATTTACTTCGACGTACGCAACGGAACCAGCCCCGACAGCGTCGTCTACCGGGATGCCGGAGGCACCGACAAGGTGGTCTGGAAGGGCTGATCGTCGCGCCGCACCGGGGGCGCCTCGTCGAACGCAGTGGTTGTGGTAAAGCCGCAGCGCGCCGCAATGCGACATGCGCACCGGCGCCGGTAGCGCGTCAAGCACCGAAAGATCGCCCGCCGCCACCCAGTACGATGGCGTTTGTGAAGCGTCGTCGTCATAAACGCGACGCCAGGTCAGCCAGGCCGTTATCTCGAGTTGGAGGTGAAGATGACTGCCGGCACCGGTCTGCGCGACATCGATGCTCTGCCGCGGGTCGGCGTGCGTGGGCTGGCCCGCGATCGTGGACGTTTCTTCCGGCCGTTGGGGCAGCGCTCACCACTTCGCGGGATCGGGGAGCGGTTCCTGATCGACCTCCCGATGGGGCCGAAGATGGTCGTCACCTCATCTCCCGAGGACGCCAAGGCCGTCTTCGCCGACCGAGACGGCGCGCTGTCATTCGGCGAGTTGCTGAAGCGGTTCTCCCCCCATGAGCGCCTGTTCGGCAGCGACGCCTTCATCTTCCTGGAGGGCGAGGCCCACATGGCGGAGAAGCGCAAGGTTGCGCCGCCGTTGCACGGGCAGGCACTCAAATCCTACGAGCGGGCCATGACCGACATCGTGCTGCGCAGGCTGCCGGAATGGCCGCTCGGCGAGCGGGTCGAGTTCTGCGATATCGGCGGTCAGCTGTCGCTCGACGTGATGATGACGGTGATTTTCGGGGTATCGAAGCCCGAGCGGATGCAGCGCTTGGAGCGGGCGATGCTCGCGCACTGCGCGGTCACCGAAAGCGCGAGCTTTCTCGGCGTAGGAATGCTCTCGATGGCGCTGCGGGGCAGTTGGCTGGCGGTGCCCTCGGTCGCGCGGACGGCGGCGGCCGTCGACGCGATCGTGCTGGAAGAAATTGCCGAGCGGCGACGCACCGGGGCTCGCCCCGACGACTGCCTGACGTTGTTCTTGGAGATCAACCAGCAGGACGAGCAGCCGCGCGACGACGCGTTTCTGGCGCGCTCAATGCGTGGGCTGATGCTGGCCGGCTACGCCGCCACCGCGGTCACGCTGGGGTGGGTGGCCGAGCTGCTGGTCCACCAGCCCGAGACGCTGGCCACCCTCGAACAGAGCATCGACCGAGGCGAGGACACTTACCTTGACGCCGTGATCGCCGAGTCGATGCGCCTGCGGCCGGCGTTGCCCATCACCGGGCGCCGCGCCCTGC
>NZ_JBYCLD010000152.1:0-21916 GCF_057473725.1 Mycobacterium sp. TH-M11
CCCAGATGGACTTCGTAGGTGCTCATCGGCTCGAACACCGCATTGCGCGTGGCGCGCGCGGTCATCCAGCCGTCGTCGCCCCAGCGGTAGTCGCTCACGTTCACCCGTGAAGCGGTCTGTGGCGGCACCTCGGTGGCAAACGCCATCGGGTCGGCGCGGTCGGTGACCGACCCGTCGGCGCCGTGCACGCGAAACTTGTACAGGCCGTCGCGGGGAAACTCCGGCCAGAACAGCTCCCAGACACCCGACGAACCGAGGGCCCGCATCGGCGCCTCATCGCCGTTCCAGGCATTGAACTCGCCGATCAAGCTGACGCCCTTGGCGTTGGGAGCCCACACCGCGAACGACACCCCGTCCACCACGCCGTCGGCGGTGGTGAACGAACGGGGATGGGCGCCAAGCACTTCCCAGAGCCGTTCGTGCCGCCCTTCGTTGAACAGATGCAGGTCGACTTCACCCAGCGTGGGCAGGAAGCGGTACGCGTCGGCGGCGACCCGCGGCTCGCCCTGGTCGTAGTGCACCTCGAGCCGGTAGTCGATCAGGTTGACGAACGGCAGCGAGACGGCGAACAGGCCGGAGTCGATGTGCTGCAACGGTAATCGATCGTCGCCGATCAGGGCGACCACCTCGGCGGCGTGCGGACGCAAGACCCGGATGACGGTGTGGTCGCCGTATTCGTGGGCGCCCAGGATGCCGTGCGGATTGTGGTGCTGCCCAGCGATCAGCCGGGCCAGGTCACTGGGTTCGGGCGCTAGGCGGGCTCGGGCGACTTCTTCTCCTGACTTCATCGCGGCGTTACCTCCGGCGCAGCAGACTGATTCGTGCTTCGGACGGGATGAGCGGCATATTGATCACGTGCGCGACGGCATAGCCAGGGTCGATTCGGATGAAATTGTCTGCACCCCAATGGTATTCCTCACCAGTTATTTCGTCGCGTACCCAGAACCGCTCATGGTGCTCCATGCCCAGTGCGTTCATGTCCAGCCACAGCGTGGCTTGTTCTGCGCCGAACGCATTGAGCGTTACGACCACCAGCACGCAGTCGCCGGTGATCGGGTCGAACTTGCTGTAAGCCAGCAGCGCATCGTTGTCGATCGTGTGGAAGGCGATGTTGCGCAGTTGCTGGAGTGCTGGATGGAGCCGGCGAATGCTGTTCAGCCGTGCGATAAACGGCTCCAACGAGCGCCCGGCCGCCAGGGCGCCGGCGTAGTCGCGGGGTCGCAGCTGGTATTTCTCGGAGTCGAGATACTCCTCGCTACCTTCGTTGACGGCGCGGCCTTCGAACAGCTCGTAGCCCGAGTACACCCCCCAGGTGGGACTCATGGTGGAGGCCAACACCGCGCGAATCGCGAACATGCCCGGGCCGTTGTGTTGCAGGCTGGCGTGCAGGATGTCGGGGGTGTTGACGAACAGGTTGGGTCGCCGGAAGTCGGCGATGTCGGGAATCTGCTGGGCGAATTCGGTCAGCTCCCACTTCGAGGTGCGCCAGGTGAAGTAGGTGTAGGACTGAGTGAACCCCAGCTTGGCCAGACCGAATTGGCGGGCCGGCGGGGTGAACGCCTCGGCCAAAAACAGCACATCGGGATCGGCCGCCTTGGCCTGGGCGATCAGCCAGGCCCAGAAATTCGGCGGCTTGGTGTGCGGGTTGTCGACGCGAAAGACCTTGACGCCGTGGTCCATCCAGAACCGCAGCACACGCAGAACTTCGTCGTAGAGACCGGCGGGGTCGTTGTCGAAGTTGATCGGGTAGATGTCCTGGTACTTCTTCGGCGGGTTCTCGGCGTAGGCGATGGTGCCGTCGGGCAGTTCGGTGAACCACTCCCGGTGATCGGCGGCCCACGGGTGATCCGGCGCACATTGCAGCGCCAGGTCCAGCGCCACTTCCATACCGAGATCCTCGACGGCGGCGACGAATGTGTCGAAGTCGGCGATGGTGCCCAGCTGCGGATGTACGGCGTCGTGACCGCCCTCGTCGCTGCCGATCGCCCAAGGCGAGCCGACGTCACCGGGCGCGGCCGTGGCGGTGTTGTTGCGGCCCTTGCGGTGCACCTTGCCGATCGGGTGGATCGGGGGCAGGTACACCACGTCGAAGCCCATCTGGGCGATCCGCGGCAGGTCCGCCGCGGCGGTGGCGAAGGTTCCGTGCACCGGATTGCCGGTGGCGTCCCAGCCGCCGGTCGAGCGGGGGAACATCTCGTACCACGATCCGAAGCGGGCCAGCGGCCGGTCCACCCACACCCCGTACTGCTCGCCGCGGGTGACCAGCTCGCGCAGCGGGAACTGGGTCAACAGTTGGTCGACCTCGGCGGTCAGCGCCAGTGCGGCCCGGGTGACCGGGTCGCCGGGGGTCCGCAGCGCGTCAGCGGCCTTGAGCAGCGGATCACGCCGGGCGCGGGGAACCCCGGTGGCGGCGCGCTCCATCAACTGCGCACCGACCAGCAGATCGTTGGACATCTCGGCCTCGCCCTGACCGGCGTTCAACTTGGCCTCGACGGCGTGCCGCCAGGTGTGGATCGGGTCGCCCCAGCCATCCACCCGATACGTCCACAGCCCGACGCGGTCGGGCGTGAACGCACCATGAAACACATAGGGCTCCAAGCCGTCAGGGCTCATGGGCAGATGCAGCGGCTTGACCCGCACGACGTCGGTGGCGGGCTCGGCCACCGCTGCAGCGGACGTTGCTTTGAGCCGTCGCGTCTCGCCGACCTGCGGATAGCGCGGGCCCAGATAACGCACCACCAGCGTGGCGGCCACCGCGTCGTGGCCCTCGCGCCAGACCGTGGCACGGACCGGAACCACCTCGCCGACGACGGCCTTGGCCGGGTAGGCGCCGCATGACACCACGGGTGCGACATCGTCGATCTCGACACGACCGGGCACCGCTACTCCTTTTCGAGCTAGTCGGTTGTGGTCTTGGGCGCGGTCAACCCGCGACCCAAGCGTCCAGTACCCACCGTAGTGTCCAGTCACACCCGAGGGCGGGTCGCGCGGCTCGTTCGGTAGGCGAAACCCGCTCCCACCTCAGTAAGGTGATGACGCGTGAAAGCCCTTCGTCGGTTCACGGTCCGTGCCCACCTTCCCGAACGCCTGGCAGCGCTGGAGAAGCTGTCGATCAACCTGCGCTGGTCGTGGGACAAACCCACTCAGGACCTCTTCGAGACGATCGATCCGAAGCTGTGGACGCAGTGTGGGCGAGATCCGGTCGCCTTGCTGGGCGCGGTCACCCCGGCCCGGCTCGACGACTTGGCGCTCGACAGCGGATTTCTGGATTGGCTCGACCGGCTGGCCGCCGAACTCGACGACTATCTGCGCCGTCCGCAGTGGTATCAGCAGCAGCAAGGGGCCGGCGTCGGAGAGAAAGCTCTGCCCAACGGCATCGCGTATTTCTCGATGGAGTTCGGCGTCGCCGAGGTGCTGCCCAACTATTCCGGCGGTCTGGGGATCCTGGCCGGCGACCACCTGAAGGCGGCCTCGGATCTGGGGTTGCCGCTGATCGCGGTCGGCCTGTACTACCGTTCGGGCTACTTCCGGCAGTCGCTGACCTCGGACGGCTGGCAGCACGAGGACTATCCCGCACTCGACCCCGCAGGACTGCCGCTGCGTCTGCTCACCGACAGTTCGGGTGCGCCGGCGCTGGTCGAGTTGGCGCTGCCGGAGTCAGGCTCGCTGCGGGCCCGCATCTGGGTAGCCCAGGTCGGGCGGGTGCCGCTGCTGCTGCTGGATTCCGACATCCCGGAAAACGAGCACGAGATGCGCGGAGTCACCGACCGGCTCTACGGCGGAGACCAAGAGCACCGCATGCGGCAGGAAATCCTCGCCGGGATCGGCGGTGTGCGGGCCATCCGGTCCTTCACCGCAATCGAAGGCCTGCCCGCTCCCGAGGTGTTCCACATGAACGAGGGACACGCCGGCTTCCTGGGCGCCGAGCGGATTCGCGAACTCGTCGACGCCGGTTTGGATTTCGACACCGCTCTGACCGTGGTGCGGTCCAGCACGGTATTCACCACCCACACCCCGGTGCCCGCCGGCATCGACCGTTTCCCGGTGGAAATGGTGCAGCGGTACTTCGCGGGCAGTCCGACCGACGCCGCGGGCGTCGCCGCCGGGTCGGTGCTGCTGCCCGGCGTGCCGGTGGGCAGGATCCTCGCGCTGGGCGCCGAGGACGACCCGGAGAAGTTCAACATGGCCCACATGGGTCTGCGACTTGCCCAGCGCGCCAACGGTGTTTCGCTGCTGCACGGCGAGGTCAGCCGGGAGATGTTCAGCGAGCTATGGGCCGGTTTCGATACCGGTGAGGTGCCCATCGGGTCGATCACCAACGGCGTGCACGCCCGCACCTGGGCCGCGCCGCAATGGCTGCAGCTGGGCCAGGAGCTGGCGGGGTCGGACTCGTTCGCCGACCCGGGCGTCTGGCTGCGGGTCAACGAGGTCGACGGCGGACACCTGTGGTGGATCCGCTCGCAATTGCGGGCCCTGCTGGTGGAAGACGTGCGGGCGCGGCTGCACCGCTCGTGGCTGGTTCGCGGCGCGCCCGAGGCCGAATTAGGCTGGATTACCAGCGCATTCGACCCCGACGTGCTGACCATCGGCTTTGCCCGCCGGGTGCCGACCTACAAACGGCTGACGTTGATGCTGCGTGACCCGCAGCGATTGGAGCAGTTGCTGCTCAACGACGACCGGCCGATCCAGTTGATCGTGGCCGGCAAGTCACACCCCGCCGACGACGGCGGCAAGGCGCTGATCCAGCAGGTGGTCCAGTTCGCCGACCGGCACGAGGTTCGGCACCGGATCGCCTTTCTGCCCGACTACGACATGTCGATGGCCAGACTGCTGTATTGGGGCTGCGACGTGTGGCTGAACAATCCGCTGCGTCCGCTCGAGGCGTGCGGCACGTCGGGGATGAAGAGCGCGCTCAACGGCGGCCTGAACTTGTCGATCCTCGACGGGTGGTGGGACGAATGGTACGACGGCGAAAATGGTTGGGCCATCCCGTCGGCCGCCGGGGTCGCCGACGAGGAGCGCCGCGACGACCTGGAAGCGGCCGCGCTTTATGATCTGCTCGAGAATTCGGTTGCGCCGAGGTTTTACGAGCGCGACGAGCACGGCGTGCCGCGCCGGTGGATCGAGATGGTCCGACACACCCTGCAGACATTGGGCCCGAAGGTGTTGGCGTCGAGGATGGTTCGCGACTACACCGAGGGCTACTATCTGCCGGCGGCGGAGTCGCTGCGCAGGACTTTGGTCGTGGACGAGGGCGGGCAGGTGGACTTCGAGCCGGCCCGTGACCTCGCGGCATACCGGCGGCGCGCGTCGGAGGAATGGCCGCACATCCGGGTCACCGACGTCGACAGCACTGGGTTGCCGGACACGCCGATCCTCGGCTCGAAGCTCACCCTCACCGCGACCGTGCAGCTGGCGGGCTTACGGCCGGAGGAGGTAACCGTGCAAGCGGTGGTCGGCCGGGTAGAGACCGGCGATCTGCTGGTGGACCCGGTTACCGTCGAAATGGCTTACACGGGAACCGCTTCCGGCGGTGATCACGTCTTTGCGACGACCACTCCGCTGCCGGTTGCCGGGTCGGTCGGCTACACCGTGCGGGTGCTGCCGCATCACCCGATGTTGGCCTCGGGCGCCGAGTTGGGTTTGGTCACGTTGGCTTGAGCGGTCAACCGCCGCAACGCCGCGCGCACCGCGGCCGCGTCGGTGGTCGGCCAGAACGGCGGCAGCGACGCCCGCAGGTAACCCCCGTAGCGGGCGGTCGCCATCCGGGAATCGAGCACCGCGACCACCCCGCGGTCGTCGATGCCGCGCAGCAACCGGCCCGCGCCCTGGGCCAGCAGCAGCGCGGCGTGGCTGGCTGCGACGGCCATGAAGCCGTTGCCGCCACCGGCGGTCACCGCCCGCTGCCGGGCCGACAGCAGCGGGTCGTCGGGCCGCGGGAACGGGATCCGGTCGATGATCACCAGCGACAGCGACCGGCCGGGCACGTCGACGCCCTGCCACAGCGACAGCGTGCCGAACAGCGACGTCGCCTCGTCGGCGGCAAAGCGCTCCACGAGGGTGGTGGTGGTGTCGTCACCCTGGCACAGCACCGGCGTGGACAGCCGTCCCGACATCGCCTCGGCGGCTGCGCGGGCCGCCCGCATCGATGAGAACAACCCGAGCGTCCGCCCGCCCGCGGCCGTGATCAGCTCGGCGATCTCGGTCAGCTGTTCGGCGGTGCCGGTACCGTCGCGGCCCGGCGGCGGCAGCTGGGCTGCGACGTAAAGGATCCCCGCCTTGGCGTGCTCGAACGGTGACCCGACATCCATTCCACGCCAGGGTGTTTTGCTGTCGGTCAGTCCCCACGACTGGGCCATCGCGTCGAATGAGCCGCCGACGGTCAGGGTGGCCGACGTCAGTACCGCGGTCGCGTCGGCGAACAGCCGGGTGCGCAGCAACCCGGCCACCGACAGCGGCGCCACCCGCAAAAACGTGCGCGTCGAGCCACGGCTGTCCTCGTGGTCGAGCCACACCACGTCCGTCCGATCGGGGATGGCCGGCCCGAACGACGAGAGGATTCGCGCTGCGGTGTCAGCGATCTCGGCGAGACTGGCGACCGCTTCGGAGCGGGCCGCGGCAGCCTTGGGGTCGGTGGGTGCGGTGTCGATGGTCGACCGCGCCGCGGTGGCCGCGTCCCGAAGCGCCGCGATACACGTGGCAAGCTCGTCGTCGAGGTGGTCGATCCGACCGGCCGACGCGTTCTGGATCGCCGTGATGAAGCTGCCCGACAGGCGTTCCCAACGCTGCAGGATCTCGGGTTCGACCAGTTGCGCGACGCGGCGTGAGGCGATGCCGAGCGTCGTTGCGGTGAGCTCGCCGGTGGCCACCGCCGTCACCCGGTCAACCAAGTCGTGCGCCTCGTCGACCACCAGCGCCTTGTGTTCCGGCAGCACGGGCGAGTCGGCGACCGCGTTGATCGCCAGCAGCGCGTGGTTGGTGACGACCACATCGGCGATGCCGGCCTTGGCCCGCGCCTTCTCCGAGAAGCAGTCGGTGCCGAACGGGCAGCGGGCCACGCCCAGGCATTCGCGGGCGGACACGCTGACCTGTCCCCACGACCGTTCGGCGACACCGGGTTTGAGGTCGTCGCGGTCGCCGGTGTCGGTCTCCGAGGCCCACTCGGTGAGCCGTTGCACGTCACGGCCCAAAGTGGAAGCCGCCTGCGGCCGGAACAGCTCCTGCGGCTCCTCGGCCACGTCGGAGGCCGAGCCGTTGTGAATCTTGTTCAGGCACAGGTAGTTCTGCCGGCCTTTGAGCAACGCGAAGCGCGGTTTGCGGGGCAGCGCATCGGCCAGCGCGTCGACCAGCTGGGGGAGATCGCGGTTGACCAGCTGGCGCTGCAGCGCAATCGTCGCCGTCGACACCACCACCGGCGCGTTGTCGGACACCGCCCGATTGATCGCCGGGACCAGGTACGCCAACGACTTCCCGGTGCCGGTCCCGGCTTGGACGGCCAGATGCTCGCCGGATTCGAAGGCCCGCTCAACTGCGGCGGCCATGTCCAGCTGGCCGCTGCGCTCACGGCCGCCCAGCGCGGTCACTGCGGTAGCCAGCAGCTGCGTCACTGCCGTCGGTGCATCGTCGGGCGTGGCTACTCCTGAGTCTGGGTTGGTTGGGTGTCGGCCGGCGGGCGTGGGACAGGAATCTGCGTGGTGGGGATCGCTGGGTCGCCGTGCGACAACATCAGACCCTCCCACGGCAAGCTTCGCAAGCCCGATGCCACCAGCTCGCGCGCCACGCCCAGGTCCGTCGTCGCGACCACCTCGCCGCTGCGGACCAACGGAACGGTCAGTACCCGCGACGGCTCGGACACCGACGGCGGATGGCCCGCCGGATACACGATCTCCTCGGTGATGGTGCCGGTCGAGCGGGTCAGTCGCACCGCCTCCTTGCGTCCGCCGTGGGATTCCTTGCGCACGCTGCGCTTCTCGACCGGGACGTCGTCGACTTCGACCAGTTTGTACACCATGCTCGCGGTGGGTGCGCCCGATCCGGTGACCAGCGACGTGCCGATCCCGTAGCTGTCGACCGGTTCGGCGCGCAGGCCCGCGATGGCGAATTCGTCGAGGTCGCCGGAGACCACGATGCGGGTCCGGGTGGCCCCGAGCCGGTCGAGCTGTTGGCGGACCTGCCGGGCGAGCACGCCCAGGTCGCCGGAATCGATGCGGACCGCCCCGAGTTCGGTGCCCGCGGCCGCGACGGCGTTGGCCACCCCGGTGGTCACGTCGTAGGTGTCGACCAGCAGCGTGGTGCCCGCCCCGAGGGCGGCGACCTGCGCGGCGAACGCAGCCGGCTCGTCGGGCCCGTTGCGCCCGTCGTAGAGCAGCGTGAAGGCGTGCGCGCTGGTGCCTTCGGTCGGCACACCGTAGCGCCGGTGGGCTTCGAGGTTGGACGTCGCGGCGAACCCGGCGAGGTAGGCGGCGCGCGAGGCGGCGACGGCTGCGCGCTCGTGGGTGCGGCGTGACCCCATGTCCATCAGCGGCCGCCCGTCGGCCGCGCTGACCATCCGGGCCGCGGCCGAGGCCACCGCGGTGTCGTGGTTGAAAATCGACAGCGCCAGCGTCTCGAGTAGCACGCACTCGGCGAAGCTGCCTCGCACCGAAAGCACTGGTGAGCCAGGGAAATACAGTTCGCCCTCGGCGTAGCCGTCAACGTCGCCGCCGAACCGGAAGTCGCGCAGATACGCCAGCGCGCCGGGGTCGAGGAATTCGGCCAGCGACTTGCACGCGACATCGTCGAACCTGAAGTCGGGTAAGGCTTGCAGGAATCGCCCCGTTCCGGCCACCACGCCGTAGCGGCGGCCATCGGGCAGCTTGCGGGCGAACAACTCGAAGGCCGACCGGCGGTGTGCGGTGCCGTCACGCAGCGCGGCCGAGAGCATGGTCAGCTCGTACCTGTCGGTCAGCAGCCCAGTGACGGCCGATGTGTTCACACCGCAACGCTATCGGGTGTCGGCAGGCGGCTCGGTATCCTGTGGAGCATGGTTGCGTCAGCACCGACCAAGCCGGGCACCACAGGGCAGCGGGAAGCAGACACGGTCGAGGCCACCGCCGCTCCCTGGGTGACCATCGTCTGGGACGATCCGGTCAACCTGATGAACTACGTGACCTACGTTTTCCAGAAATTGTTCGGCTACAGCGAGCCGCACGCCACCAAGCTGATGCTGCAGGTGCACAACGAGGGCAAGGCGGTCGTCTCGGCGGGCAGCCGGGAGTCGATGGAAGTCGACGTCACCAAGCTGCACGCGGCCGGGCTGTGGGCCACCATGCAGCAGGACCGATGAGACCGGGTGCGTAAATGGAAGCGGGTAGAGACCGCCGACGGTGCCCGCTTCCGGTCTGCGCTGGACGCGCATGAAGCGGCGCTGCTGAAGAACCTGGTCGCCTCGATGATCGGGTTGCTCGACGAACGCGAAGCATCCTCGCCGCAGGATGAGCTCGAAGAGATCACCGGCATGCGGACCGGCAATTCCGCGCCCCCCGACAATGCGACGCTACAGCGGCTACTGCCCAACTTCTCACGGCCGGACGACGACGTACCGGGGACCGTCGACAGCTTGAATGCCGCCCTGCGCAGCCTGCACGAGCCGGAGATTATCGACGCCAAACGGGTTGCGGCGCAACAGCTTCTGGACACGTTGCCGGGTCACGGCGGCAAAATCGACCTGACCGAGGACGCCGCCCACGCCTGGACCGCGGCCGTCAACGACCTGCGGCTGGCGCTGGGCACCATGCTCGACATCAAAGCCAACGGCCCAGATCGTCTGCCCGACGATCACCCGCTGGCCGCGCATTTCGACGTCTACCAGTGGCTGACCGTCTTGCAGGAGTATCTCGTGGTGGCGCTGATCGGATCGCGGTGAACGCGATCACCGATGTCGCCGGCATCCTGGTCGGCCAGCATCACCGGCTGGACGCAGCCGCCGCGATGGGTGTGGGCTGGGCCAGCGGCGTCAGCGTCGTCCTCGCACCACCGGGCACCGTGGGCGCCGTCGATGTGCGCGGCGGCGCGCCCGGCACCCGGGAAACCGATCTGCTGGACCCGGCCAACAGCGTGCGCTACGTCGACGCGGTGTTGCTGGCAGGAGGCAGCGCGTTCGGACTGGCGGCCGCCGACGGGGTGATGCGGTGGTTGGAGGAGCATCAGCGGGGCGTGGCGATGACCGGCGGCGTGGTGCCGATCGTTCCCGGTGCGGTGATCTTCGACCTCGAGGTCGGCGCGTGGAGCAACCGGCCCACCGCCGAGTTCGGCTACCAGGCCTGCGCGACAGCCGGCACCGCGGTCGCCGTCGGCACGGTCGGCGCCGGGGTGGGGGCGTGCGCGGGTGTGCTGAAGGGTGGCGTCGGGACCGCATCGACGGCGCTGCCCTCCGGGGTCACCGTCGGCGCGCTGGTGGTGGTGAACTCCGCGGGCAACGTCGTCGATCAAGCCACCGGGTTGCCGTGGCTGAGCTACCTGATCGACGAGTTCGGGCTGACCCGGCCACCTGACGCGCAACTCGCGGCGCTGGCGGAACTCGAAACTCCGTTGAAGTCGCTGAACACGACCATCGCCGTGGTGGCGACCGACGCCGCGCTGAGCCCGGCGGCGTGCCGCGCCGTGGCGAGCGCTGCGCACGACGGGTTGGCGCGCAGCATTCGTCCGGCGCACACTCCGGTCGACGGCGACACGGTGTTCGCGCTGGCCACCGGAGCCGTCGAGGTGGCGCCGCCGGCCGACGTCCCGGCCGCGTTCTCGCCGGAGACACCGCTGGCCACCGAGGTGGGCAGCGCGGCGGCAGACTGCCTGGCCCACGCGGTGGTCGCCGCCGTCATCGCCGCCGATGCGGTGGCCGACATCCCGACTTATCGCGGTCTGCTGCCGGGCGCATTCGCGGCGCGCCGGTAGCGAGGTCGCCGCGAGGGCCAACGACAGCAATGTCAAGGGCGGCGCAGATGGCGCGCATGCCGTGGTCGGCGTCGAGGTCAACCTGGTCTGGCGGCTGGCCCGTCCGCTCTCTGTCTGCCCCTGCTGGCGTCGAGTGTGCACTGACGGCGTCGAGTGTGAACAGGGGGCGGGATTTTCGCGGGCGGATTCAAGGTTTTCTCGCCCACGTTTCACGGTCGAAGCCCAGGATGCACACTCGATGCCGCCCTTCGGCGTGGCTACCATTGCGCTGTGGTGGAGCAGATGTTTGCCAGGTGGACGGCCAAAGAGTTGTTCGGGTCTCGGTACACCCCGCGCGGGCCGGGGGCGCGGCCACGCCAACGACATTGACGCCGGCGTGTTCGGCCGGCATGTCAGCGGGCGGTGCCGCGACGTCAACGGAGCGCCGATGAGCATGCCCCTGGAGCGGGTCCGGGACCTGATCGAGGTGTATCTGTGTGCCTGGATGACTCAGGATCCGGACTTGATCGTCACGATCTTCACCCCCGAAGCGACGTATCACGAGCGTGTGCTGGGGGAGCCGATCCGCGGTGTCGACGGCATTCGCCGCTACTGGCAGACCAAAGTTGTTCAGGACCAGGCCAACATCGAGGCCCGACTACTGAATCTGTACCTGGCGTCCGGCGGCTCGATAGCGATCGCGGAGTGGGAAGCACGCTTCGACGACGTGATCAAAGGTCACCGCACGCTGATGCGCGAAGTCGCCATCCTCGAGCTTGATGGAGACAAGATCGCCAGCCTGCGCGAATACTGGGCCTCCCAGCCGATTTGACCCGGCTATAACTGGTGCAATGGAAAGGCAGCGCCCGATGAGCGGAGCAAGCCCGGCGCGGCAGCCGAAGAAGAAGCGGTCGGCGTTCGCTGTCGGTGGAACCGCCATCCTCAGCTTCGTGGCGTTGCTGTATGTCATGGAGGCGTTCGATCAGCTCAGCGGACACCGGCTCGACGAGAACGGCATCCGCCCGCTGGAGTTCGACGGGCTGTGGGGAATCCTGTTCGCGCCGCTGTTGCATGCGAACTGGGCGCACCTGGCCGCCAACACCGGGCCTGCGCTGGTGCTCGGCTTCCTGGTCACGCTGGCGGGGATGTCCCGATTCCTGTGGGCGACGGCGATTGTGTGGATCCTCGGTGGCCTCGGCACCTGGCTGATCGGAAACTGGGGATCGTCCTGCGGCGAGACTGACCACATCGGTGCTTCCGGCCTGATCTTCGGTTGGCTGGCCTTCCTGCTGGTGTTCGGGTTCTTCGTCCGCTCGGGCTGGCAGATCGTCATCGGCCTGGTGGTGTTGCTTCTCTACGGCGGCGTGCTGTGGGGCGCCGTGCCGGTGCTCGACGTCTGCGGTGGCGTGTCGTGGCAGGGGCACCTCTGCGGAGGCGTGGCCGGCGTGCTCGCGGCGTATCTGTTGTCCGGCCCGGAACGCGAAGCCAGGGTGCGGCGCCGACACGCTGCGCGGTGACCGGAGAATAATTGAGCCGACATGAGTAACGCACTGGCGCCCATCGGGGTGTTTGACTCCGGCGTGGGCGGGCTCACCGTGGCCCGCGCCATCATCGACCAGCTGCCCGACGAAGACATCATCTACGTCGGCGACACCGGCAACGGCCCCTACGGCCCGCTCACCATTCCCGAGATCCGCGCGCACGCGCTGGCCATCGGCGACGACCTGGTCGACCGTGGCGTCAAGGCGCTGGTGATCGCCTGTAATACTGCCTCGTCGGCGTGCCTGCATGACGCGCGGGAACGCTACGACGTGCCCGTCGTCGAGGTGATCCTGCCCGCGGTACGACGGGCCGTCGCCACCACCCGCAACGGTCGCATCGGCGTGATCGGGACCCAGGCCACGATCACCTCCGGCGCCTACCAGGACGCCTTCGCCGCCGCCCGCGACACCGAGGTCGCCGCGGTAGCCTGCCCGCGGTTCGTCGACTTCGTCGAGCGCGGCATCACCAGCGGCCGGCAGGTCCTCGGCCTGGCCGAGGGCTACCTCGAACCGCTGCAGCGTGCCGACGTCGACACCCTGGTGCTGGGCTGCACGCACTACCCGCTGCTATCCGGGCTGATCCAGTTGGCGATGGGCGACGGCGTGACGCTGGTGTCCAGCGCGGAGGAGACGGCGAAGGAATTGCTTCGCGTGCTGACCGAACGCGACCTACTGCATCCTCACCCGGAACGCCCGCAGGCCGGGTCGCCGCTTCGCGTTTTCGAGGCCACCGGTGACCCGGAGGCGTTTCTGTCGCTCGCCGCGCGGTTCCTGGGTCCGGCGATCACCGGCGTCGCGCCGCTCCATCGGCACATCGCCGCGTCCGGCTGACCTTACTCATCAGTAAACCGGAGATGTTTTCAACAACATGACGTTGGGCATGGCACAGTAGTGACCGTGCGAATTACCGTGCTGGGCTGCTCGGGGAGCGTCGTCGGCCCGGATTCGCCGGCATCGGGTTACCTACTGCGGGCTGACGACACTCCGCCGCTGGTCATCGACTTCGGCGGAGGTGTGCTCGGCACGCTGCAGCGGCATGCCGATCCGGGGTCGGTGCATGTCCTGCTGTCGCATCTGCATGCCGATCACTGCCTTGATCTGCCCGGCCTGTTTGTGTGGCGCCGCTATCATCCCTCGCCGCCCAAGGGCAAGGCGCTGCTCTACGGGCCCAGCGATACCTGGTCGCGACTCGGCGCTGCGTCATCGCCGTACGGCGGCGAGATTGATGACTGCTCCGACATTTTCGACGTGCATCACTGGGTCGACGGTGAAGCCGTCACGTTTGGTTCGCTCAGCGTCACGCCCCGGCTGGTATGTCACCCGACCGAGTCCTATGGCATGCGCGTCACCGATCCGGCCGGCGCCACGTTCGTCTACAGCGGCGACACCGGCTACTGCGACGCGGTGATCGACTTGGCCCGCGGCGCCGATGTCTTCCTGTGCGAGGCGTCGTGGACGCACGCGCCGGACCGCCCGCCCAACCTGCACCTGTCCGGCACCGAAGCCGGACGAATCGCGGCCGCGGCCGGGGTGGGGGAGTTGCTGCTGACGCACATCCCGCCGTGGACTGTGCGTGAAGACGTAATCAGTGAGGCCAAAGCCGAATTCGACGGCCCCGTGCACGCGGTGGTGTGCGGCGAGACGTTCAACGTCGGGCGGTCCTGATCTCGGGCTAGGGATGCATTGCCCGGCTCCTCCTCATCGCGCTGCGCGCTCTGCATCGTCGTCGGGCTAGGGCTGAATTGCCCGGCTCCTCCTCATCGCGCTGCGCGCTCTGCATCGTCGTCGGGCTAGGGTTGTCGGCGTGTCAAAACGAGAAGACGGCCGCCTCGACGAGGAACTTCGACCGGTCACCATCACCCGCGGATTTACCTCCCACCCGGCCGGTTCGGTGGTGATCGAATTCGGTCAGACGAAAGTCCTGTGCACTGCGAGCGTCACTGATGGTGTGCCCCGCTGGCGCAGGGGTTCCGGGCTGGGCTGGCTGACCGCCGAGTACGCGATGCTGCCGTCGGCCACCCACACGCGTGGCGATCGGGAGTCGCTGAAGGGTCGGCCGTCCGGACGCACCCAAGAGATCAGCCGGCTGGTCGGCCGCTCGTTGCGGGCCTGCATCGACCTGGCGGCGTTGGGGGAGAACACCATTGCCATCGACTGCGACGTGCTGCAGGCCGACGGCGGTACCCGTACCGCCGCGATCACCGGGGCCTACGTCGCGCTGGCCGATGCGGTGACGTACCTCTCGGCGCACGGCAAGCTGTCGGATCCGCGGCCGCTGTCCTGCGCGATCGCCGCGATCAGCGTGGGCGTCGTCGACGGGCGGGTGCGGGTCGACCTGCCCTACGAGGAAGACTCCCGCGCCGAGGTGGACATGAACGTGGTGGCCACCGACACCGGGACGCTGGTCGAGGTGCAGGGTACCGGCGAGGGTGCCACTTTCCCGCGATCGACGCTCGACAAGTTGCTCGACGCCGCCCAAGGGGCCTGCGAGAAGTTGTTCGTCGCGCAGCACGAGGCGCTGGCGTTGCCGTACCCAGGTGTGTTGCCCGAGGGCGCGGGGCCGCAGAAGGCCTTCGGCAGCTGAATGACTTGTGACGTCGGGGCCGAAGAATCTCGGTAACTTCTCGGCGATCGTCGAACCGCGGGCTCAAGCTTAAGAGCGACGCAATCCTGCTGGTCAGAGCCTCGTGTGCCAGCGCCATGGTACGCTTTTTACTATCTAACTGAGATTTCCCGAGGCCACCATGGGCCAATGTCGTACTGCCTTCCTAGGACCAATCAATGATCAAGCAACAGCCGTCGGTCGAACATTCTTTCCTCAATCAGCCGTGGTGGGCGATGGGGCAGATGACGCACGAACACACGGAACCGCGTATCAACGAAGTCGCGACCCGGGCAAGGGCGGGTTTGCTGAACGCCATTTCGGCAATCACAATCGCGCTATTGCTGTTGCGACCGGAAACCGACCCCGTGATCATCGTCGGTCCGTTCGTACTTTTCGACATGTTGGCTGCGGCCGCCACCGGATTGACTCCACTCAGTCCCACCGGAATTCTGGGTACGGCGTTGACGATGAACATGCGACCGGTGTGGAAGCCAACTCGGCCGAAACGGTTTGCCTGGTTGCTCGGTGCCGGTTTGGCCGCGACCTGCCTCGCCATGCGATTGGCGGGCGCTTCGCCAGTGGCAATGGCGGCTGTGGTTGCGGTCTGTTTCGTCCTGACCTGGGCGGAGGCCACGCTGGGATTTTGCGTGGGGTGCTATATGCACAAACTCATCTGGGGTTGTGAAGACTGCGAAGTGCCTTACGTCAGGGGCGTCACGCCACTTTCGGCGAGTCCGATCCTCAACCAGAACATTCGCGTATAGGCGGCGTCGCAACGGTGACGCTACGAACGGTGGTTCCCGCACGAGTGGCGGCCACGTGCCGGAGTGGCCGGTGACCCGGTTACTTGTCGCCAGCCGCAACCGGAAGAAGCTGCTCGAGTTGCGCCGGGTGCTCGACACCGCAGAGCTTGCCGGGTTGACCCTGATGTCGCTGAACGACGTGCCGCCATTCGACGAAGCGCCGGAAACCGCTGCGACATTTGAAGATAACGCACTGGCCAAAGCCCGCGACGGATTCGCCGCGACGGGACTGCCCACCGTTGCCGATGACTCCGGGCTGGCGGTGGACGCGCTGAACGGTATGCCCGGTGTGCTGTCGGCGCGGTGGTCGGGCCATCACGGCGACGACGCCGGCAACACCGCGCTGTTGCTCGCGCAGCTGCGCGATGTGCCCGACGGGCGTCGAGGCGCGGCATTCGTCTCGGCCTGCGCGCTGGTCTGGGGTTCCGACGAAGTCGTGGTGCGCGGCGAATGGCACGGTGTCATCGCCGGTGAGCCGCGCGGCGATGCCGGCTTCGGCTACGACCCGGTGTTCATTCCGGACGGCGGGGATCGGACTGCGGCGCAACTGACTTCGGCGGAGAAAGATGCGGTATCGCACCGCGGTCGCGCATTGGCGCTGTTGTTGCCGGCACTGCGCGCCCTGAGTACCTAGTTATAAGTTGAACTGCGCCTTGACGTTTCGGGTCTGAAAATGCTCGACGATCACCCCGACCAGTGGGATGGTTCCGGCCAGCAGCACCCCGATGGTCTTGGCGATCGGCCAGCGGACCTTCACGGCCAGGTTGAAGGCTGCCAAGACATAAGCGAAATAGACCCAGCCGTGGACGATGCCGATCCATGTCGGCGGATTGGGAACCTTGACGATGTAGTGCACCACGATCTCGTAGCACAGCGCGATCAGCCAGATACCCGTCGTCCACGCCATCACGCGATAGGCGAGCAGCGGGGTGCGGATGTTCTGGCCGGCTGTGGTCATGCGGTCGTCCTGTTCTGGTGTTCGTGGGTTTCGTTGTCGGCCTTGGCAAGTTCGGCCAAGTAGGCGTTGTACTCGCGGAGTACGGGGTCTTCGGTGTCGTGGGGAGCGACTGGTGGTCGTTCGGGCAGTAAACCTTGCGGTATTTCGGTGACGGCGTCGGTGTTTCCGGGCTCGGGCGGCGCCTCTTCGTAGCGGACGAATTTGCGGTAGGCGTAGACGCAGAACGCGGCGAACGCAGGCCACTGCAACGCGTATCCGAGGTTCTGGAACGAGCCCGACGTCGACTCAAACCGCGTCCACTGCCACCACCCCAAGGCCAGGCAGCCACCAGCCGCGAGAATCACCAGCGCGATCAGCGCGGGTCTCCGACGACGTGTAGTGGACATTCCTAGAAGGTACCCCGCGGCCTTCAACGGGAGCCCGCGGACAAGCTTTGCCAGGAGCGAAGGCGGTACGCTCGTGGGGCCTTGCGGGCGTGATGGAACGGCAGACATGCCGGCTTTAGGTGCCGGTGCTCGGAAGAGCGTGAGGGTTCGAATCCCTCCGCCCGCACTCGCTGACTTCCGCGTTTCGTGCTGGTAGAGGCGTTTTCGGGGTCTGATCTGTGGTCTCATTTGCGGCCCGTGCCCACGAATTGCCCACACTTTGACGTGAGTAACGGGTATGCAGTGTGACCGCCACCGCGTCGAGATCGTCGTCGAACAGATCGCTGTAGGTATCCAGTGTCATCTTTGCGGAGGTATGCCCGAGCATGCGTTGCAACGCAAGCACGTTGACACCCGCGGACACCGCCAGTGACGCGCATGTGTGCCTCAGATCATGTGGCGTAACGGCCTGTATACCTACAGCTTGGACGGCCCGGATAAACCATCCGTTAGACGACTTCGGTCTCGGCAGATAACCGCCATCGCGGCTACTGAACACCAGGTCGGCGGGCACCTTGTCCTTGCACTGGGCTGAGAGCTCGTCGAGCACGAACACCGGTACCGGCACAGAGCGGGCCTTGCGGCCCTTTGTCGGACCTACAACGTGACGGGCGCCGATCTGTACGGCGTTCTCCGACACCGATAACCGGCGCCGCAGAAACTCCACATCGCGCACGCGCAACCCGATGGCTTCGCCCCAGCGCAGCCCGCAGTAGGCGAGCAGCAGCACCAGGGATCGGTACTCGCCGGATTCGTCGGCCAGTCGAGCCACGTCCTCAGCCGAGAGGTAAACATGCCGCTTGGCCGTCTTCTGCGGCAGGTTCTCAACGCTGCCCCGGCACGGGTTCACCGCCAGGCGTTTAGCCTTCACCGCGTCGGTCAGGACGCCCGACAGAACACCGTGGGCGCGGATGACGCCCGTAGGGCCTAGCCCTCGACGGCCCATTCCCTCGATCCATGCCTCAACGCCAAGCACGTCGACATCGGCGACACTGACAGACCCCCACTGCGGCTCGACGTGTACCCGCCAGGACGATTCCAGCGACCGGTAATAGCTCGGTGCCGTGGATTGTTTTTTGCGGGCTAGCCAACCGGGCACCAGCTCGGCGACCGTGATACGCCCCAGCGACGGCGCGACGTACTCACCACGAAGTTTCGAAACCTCGACGCTCGCGGCGAACACCTCGGCGTCGCGCTTTGTCTTGAAACCACGCTTGTCGGTCTGGCGATGGTCAGGTGTGCGGTAGCGGACACGGTAAAGCGTTGTGCCGCTTGCAGTTTGGTACTTGCTAATCGTTGCCATCGGCCAGTGCTCTCTCTAGTTCCGCCCGCAGCGCGCGCGCGATGCGGCCCTTCTTCTGCTGGTTAGCGTCCGAGCCCGCCCGCCTGTCCCGTTCCTGGCCGAACGTGCGCCCGTCCCACAAGCGGAATGACACGGCCGCGAGCCGGTCACGACTGATGTTGAGTCGCTGCGCTAGCCGATCCTCGGTCAAGCCTGACCGCTGCCGCATCTGCGCTAGCTCGGCTGACGTCAGATTCGGGTCAAGATAGCCGTCGACCAGCGCGCGCGACGTCACCAAATCGACGATGCGCGTATGCGCGTACCACACGGCGAGCTCGTCGGTGCCATAAAGGTCTGCCGGTTCGGTCGGCCACGGCCTTCCCCGGCAGACGTCGGCCAGAACAGTGCCGAGCGGGCCGGGAGCGTCTGTCGTCAAAGTCACGTTGCCTTCGGTGGCCACCAGGTCGGCCAAGATCGCACCGCGGCCGGCGCCAGCGTCCGCGAGCGCTTTCGACAGTGCGAGGCTGACCGCTAGCACGGTGGCGAATGTCGGTGCCACAGCGCCGCTTTCAAAGCGGCCCACTTTCGCAGCGTCCCAGCGCAACCCCGCTTCACGAGCATGGCGCGCCAACTCATCTTGCGTAACGCCGGCCGCCGAGCGGATGTCTTTGCAGTTCTGACCAACGACCAGGGCGAGTGATTGCCGCGCATGTGATGACACGTGAAGCAGCGTAGCCCATATCTGGCTAGCTTGACAACCGAATGCCGGCCGTGTAGTTCTGTGAGAGTAGGCCAGATATGGATGGCTAGAGAGGACAGATGATGATTCCTGCCGACATGGACACCGCGACGCCCGCCCAGGTCGCTCAAGTACTCGGAACCACCGAGCCGGGACTAGCGCAACACCGTTACCGCGGGACCGGCCCGAGGTTCGTCAAGGTCGGAAAAAAGGTGCTTTATCGGTGGTCCGACGTACGAAATTACCTCGACGCCAACACAGTTCAGCGCACCGACGACCCGAGGGGCGTGGCATGAGCGCCCAACAGCAGAACGGCCCCCGTTTCTCCGATGCTCTCAACATCGGCGGGGACCGTCCCGACCCACCCATCAGGAAGGTAATTCGATGAACACCATACCCGCCGACCAGGCTCTACGGCAGCGGCACCTCAAGTCCGCCCTCGGCCACATCTTGCAGGCCGTCGGCTACACCGAGGGACTGGCCGGCCGCGACGACACCGACCGCGGCCAGCTCTACACCGAGCGCGCCGAACTCAAGCACATAGCCGACACGCTCAGCGACATTCTCGGCAACATCGTCGGGGGCGGCCAGTGACAGGCATCGAGTCTCGGCAGGTCGATTGGTGGAGCTGCCACGTCTTCATTGAGGCCGCTGTCAGGCAAGCCAACCTCGGTCCGCTGCCGCTGGCCGGCACTCCGGCGTGGGGTGCACTGGCAGACGGCGATCCTCGGAAGCTGTTGGCGTTAGCGCAGTTCGGTGTTCACCATGCGCTGAGAGTCGATACGGCGCAGCAGAATATGTGCGACGCTTCGCGGGCTGTTTCCGTGGCTGCGGATTGGCCGGCCATCGCGCGAACGATCCGCCAGCGCCGGAGTTCGGCCTACATCCCCAGGGAGGTCGCGTGATGGCCAAGCCGATGCCCGAGGACGACGGTGCCGGGGTGCTCGATGACGTTTGCAATGCGATCCGGCGGTATTGCGTGTTGCCCGGCGAGCACGAATTGACAGCGGTGACGCTGTGGGTGGTCCTTACCCACCTACTGGCCGAGTTCGACTACGCTCCGCGCTTGATAATCCGGTCGGCCGAGAAGCGCTCCGGTAAGTCGCGTCTACTGGAAGTCGTAGACGCCCTTGTGTATTCGCCGCTGCGCGCCGTCAACGCCACGGTGGCCTACATCTTTCGGTCCCTGGCGGACGAGCCGCCGCCGACGTTGTTGTTCGACGAGTGCGACACCATTTTCGGCAGTAAGAAGGTCGCCGAGAACAACGAAGAGCTTCGCGGACTGCTCAACGCCGGCTTCCAGCGGGGGCTGATGTTCGGGCGCACGGTCGGACCGATGCACACCCCCACGGAGTTCTCGACGTTCGCCATGGCGGCGCTGGCCGGTATCGGTCGGATGCCTGAGACCATCGAGGACCGCGGCGTCGTCGTGGTGATGAAACGCCGCACTGACGCCGAGAAGGTCCAGCCGTTTCGGATCGGACGCGACGGCCCCGAGCTCCAGCGGATTCGCGACTGCATCGCCGCGTGGGCCGACGAGGTGCGCGAGCAAGCCGCGGCGCAAGACGAACCCGACCTTCCCGTCGAGGACCGGGCCGCGGACTTGTGGTCACCTCTGGTCGCCGTCGCGGACCTCGCTGGCGCGCACTGGCCGAAACTGGCCCGTGACGCGGCCGCGGCGCTAGTCGCGTCAGCGGCCGAGGATGACACGGCCCGCTCCACCCCGTTGCAACTTCTCGACGACATCAGAACCGTGTTCGATGGCAAATTCATGAAGTCTGCCGTGCTGTGCAGCAAACTCCGTTCACTCGCGGAATCCCCGTGGGAGCAGTTCGAGCTCAACCCGTCGAAACTGGGGCACCGGCTTCGCGACTACGAAGTGAAGACGCGCCATTCCGACGACAAGACCGAGCGCGGTTACCATCTGTCCGACTTTGCCGATGCCTTCAGCCGGTACCTCCCACCCCCAGAAAAGGCGTCCAAAGGCGTCCAAGGTGTCCAGAAAGCCGCTGACCAGCAAGAACGGCAGGACAACTTCACCAACGTCAAGGTGTCCGCGGACACCATCGAAGGCGTCCTGGGACATCTTGACCCCGACAAGGTGTCCGATCAAAACAGCAGCTCAGACCAGGTGCCGGACGCCTTGGATACCTTGGGACACCTTTTTTCGACCCCGGGGGGGCGGACGGACGCCGAGTCACCCGACCACCGCGCGGCGACACCCGCTTTGCAGGGGCGACGCCAGCGCACCAGAGGCAGATTCCGCAACCCGACCGGGCCGGGCCGTTGCACCGCTTGCGGTTGGCACGTCGAGTCCCAAGGCCACGCCGACGACTGCGCGTCAGCAAACGAGGCGGCATCGTGATAGACGGGGAGTACTGGGCGGAGCTGCCGCCAGACCAGCAGGCGCGGCTACGCGAGGCTGCCCTGCGATTCCGCGGCATGGTGCCCGATCCTCCGGACGGCCCCGTCCCGAAGACCACCTTGCTGGAAGTGCTGGCGTGGCTGCAGCTCGAAGCCGACGTTTTGGACGCGCACGCAGAGTGGCTCGGTCGACTCCGGGCGAAATGCGCGAAGGGCGGCCGCGATTGGACCCGCGAGGAATTCCTGCGGATGGTGCGACTCGGGGAGGTCGGCGAATGAGCGGCTGTGGGC
>NZ_JBYCLD010000153.1:0-26018 GCF_057473725.1 Mycobacterium sp. TH-M11
CCGATGTCGGTGAGCAGCGCGCCGACCATATCCCCGGCGAGTACCAGCGCTACCAGCCGCGTGGCAAGGCCCAGCATCAACGCCACGCCACCGACGAGTTCCACCACTGCCGTGACCGGGGCGAGCAGCTGCGCGGCGGGGATGCCCAGGCTGACAAACATCCTGGTGAACTTGCCGAGGTCACCGAGTTTGTCCACGGCGCCGCTGAAGAACATGAATCCAACGGTGAGCCGCAAGACCACATTCGGCAGCCAGCCCAGCTTGTTCAGTGCGTCGGTCATACGCCGGTACGGCGGGCGGAGACGGGCGACGAGACGTTCGCCGGCGGACAGCGGGTGTGTCATGTTTTCTCCGCGATCATCAGGGTGTATCCGGGGCGGCCCGATGTGACGGCAATCGGTCGCCAGTCGGGTGTATTCCGACACGGTATCGGAGTAAATACCGCTGTCGGCGAGAATTTCTGGCGCTGCAATGGGCAGCGCGGCGTCGGCGTGGGACGCTGCTGCCGATGCGGGTAACGCAGTGCCCGCATCGGCAACCGCGGGCTGTTGTGGATCCGTCCGGGGGAGCCGGTCAGCACCCCGGCCGGCGCAGCGGCGTTGGACACGATCTGACAACCGGTCCCGACCGCAGGCGCCCCCGCGCGGTAGCATCCCGACCATGTCTCCCCAGATATCCAGTGGCGCAACTATTCCGGCACGTAGGTCAGCGTGACGCGCCGATTGCTAGTCGCCGTGCTCGCTGCGGGCGCGATGCTCCTCGCCGGGTGCGGTTCTCCACCGGCGCCGTCAACGGCGAATAGCACCGCCTCGGGCGCCGCAGCCAGAAGCGTTCCCCAACAACTGCGGTTCACCGCCAAAACTCTGGACGGAGCGGACTTTCACGGGGAAAGCCTGGCGGGTAAACCTGCGGTGCTGTGGTTTTGGACACCGTGGTGCCCGACGTGTCAAGGCGAGGCGCCGATGGTCGGCCGGGTCGCCGCCGCGCATCCGGGTGTGAGCTTCGTCGGAGTCGCCGGCCAGGATCAGGTGCCGGCCATGAAGGAGTTCGTCGACAAGTACAAGCTGCAAGGGTTCCCTGAGCTGGCCGACACCGGCGGGACGGTGTGGGCGAAATTCGGTGTCACCCGGCAACCCGCGTTTGCGTTCATCCGCCCGGACGGCAGCATCGACGTCGTCAAGGGGTCGCTGTCCGAGCCCGATCTCACTGCGAAAACCGCGAGCATATCCAGCCCGTGATCGACACGATCGGGTTTGCCCTCGGCGCCGGGCTGGTGGCCGCGCTGAACCCGTGTGGTTTCGCGTTCCTGCCGGGCTACCTGGGTTTGGTGATCGCCGGCGGCGGCACGGCGCCCTCGCGCCAGGCCGCCCTGGTCCGCGCGGCGACGGCAACGGTTGCGATGTCCGCCGGATTCATCACCGTGTTCGGCGTCTTCGGTTTGCTGGTGTCGCCGCTGATCGCCTCCGCGCAGAAGTACATGCCGTTCGCTACCGTTGTCATCGGTGTCTTGCTGGTGACGCTGGCGGTGTCGCTGCTGGCCGGCAAGGACGTCACCGTCCTTCTTCCCCGGCTGTCTCATGGCGCGCCGACCGCGCGGCTGCGATCGATGTACGGCTACGGCCTGGGTTATGCGATCGCGTCGCTATCGTGCACCATCGGACCGTTTCTTGCGGTGATCAGCGTGACCTTCAACCGAGGCTCGATACTCAGCGGCATCCTGGCATTCATCGCCTATGCGGGCGGCATGACCATCACCGTCGGGGTAGCCGCGCTGGCGGTGGCCCTGGCCGGGGCCTCGGCGGCTGGAGCGCTTCGCCGCATCCTCCCGCACGTGGGCCGGATCGCCGGCATCGTCGTGCTGGTGACCGGACTCTATGTCACCTACTACGGCTACTACGAGATCCGCCTCTACTTCACCGATGCCAGCCCCGACGACCCCATCATCCGGGGTGTGGGGGTCGTGCAAGGCTGGCTGGCCAGCCAGGTCGACGCCCTGGGCGTCATGCCGTTGCTGGGCACGCTTGCGGCGATGGTCGCACTCGCGATCGGCTGGCACCTGTTGGCGCGACACCGAGCCCGCCACTGATCGAGCGGCGGGATCTTCCTGCCGCCGTCCGTCCCCGCGTCCTGTCGCCGCAGATGCTGCCGCTGAACTGTGGCGCCATGCCACGCGCCTCGTGTTGGATGACGGTATGCAACTACCGCAGCGGCTCGCCCGGTTCAACCGGCACGTGACCAACCCCATTCAGCGGATGTGGGCCGGCTGGGCCCCGTCGTTCGGCATTCTCGAGCACGTCGGCCGGCGCTCCGGCAAGGGCTACCGCACCCCCCTGACGGTGTTCAGCGCCGAGGTCGACGGCAAGCCCGGGGTGGCCATCCTGCTGACCTACGGCCCCGACCGCGACTGGCTCAAGAACCTCAACGCGGCCGGCGGCGGTCGGATGCGCCGCCACGGCACGACGTTCGGCGTCGCAAGCCCGCAGGTCGTCAGCAAGGAGCAGGCCGCCACTCATGTCGGCGGCGCCGCACGTCGGGTGTTCGCGCGACTGCCGTTCGAGCAAGCGGTGCTGTTGACCAGGACCGACTAATTTGCGCGGGCCGCAGCACGTTTGGTGACGAAATACAGCGCGACCGTGACGGCCCAGGACAGCAGACTCAGCCAGAGTTGGGTGCGGGCGGTCGCGTCGAAGGCCATCTGCACCAGCACCGCGGCGATCCCGGCGACGGTCAGGATCGACAGCACGGGAAAGAACCACATCTTGACCGGCAGCTTCTCCGGTGCGGTGCGGCGGCGCAACACGATCTGCGACAACGCAATCAGCAGATAAACCAGCAGCACGATGGCGCCCGACGAGTTGAGCAGAAACGCGAACACGGTATCGGGCGCAACTGCAGCCATGATGACGCACAAAAACCCGACGACCGACGACGCTACGATCGCCGGATAGGGCACCCCGCGAGCACTGACTTTGAGCAGCCGGGCCGGCGCCTCGCGTTGACCGGCGAGCACGAACAGCACCCGCGACGCGCTGTAGAGGCCGGAGTTCAGGCACGACAGCACCGCGGTCAGCACCACCGCGTTCATGACATGGTCGGCGCCGGGAATCCCCATCTGCTTGAGCGCGCCGACAAATGGCGAGGCGCCCGATTGCGCGTATTTCCAAGGCATCACAACCGTCAGCAGAAACACCGAGCCGACGAAGAAGATCGCGATGCGGGCGGCCACCGCGTTGGTCGCGCGCTCGACGGCACGCTTGGGATCGGGGGTTTCCGCGGCGGCGATAGTGGCCACCTCGGCGCCGACCATCGAAAAGATCACCACGACGATCGCGCCGAACACCCCGTGGGCTCCGTTGGGGAAGAAACCGCCGTCGGCGTACAGGTTGGAGAAGTCCGCGCTGCGGTGGGGCCACAATCCGCAGGCATACATCGTGGCGAGCCCCATGAAGAGCAGGATCGCCGCGACTTTGATTCCGGCGAACCAGAATTCGAACTCGCCGTACGACGAGACCGACAACAGATTCGTCGCCGTCATCAACAACATCAGACCGAGCGACAGCAGCCACAGCGGGGCAGCGAACCAGTAGGTGATGACCTTCGCCCCGGCGACGGCCTCGAAACCGACGACGATCACCCAGTAATACCAATACAGCCAGCCCACCGAGAATCCGGCCCAGCCGCCCAACGCTTCTCGCGCGTACTGCGCGAACGACCCGGTCGTGGGATTCGCGGCCGCCATCTCCCCCAGCATGCGCATCACCAGGATGATCAGCACGCCGCACAACGCATAGGTCAGGAAGGCGGCGGGCCCGGCTTTGCCGATGACGACGCCCGATCCTACGAAGAATCCGGCGCCGATGATGCCGCCGATGGCGATCATCGTCAGCTGACGCTGCGACAACCCATGGCTCAGTTGCGGTGTGGCGCTCATGGGCGGGACGACCGGAATCGCACAGGCATCGAACCCGGCGACGCGGGACTCATCGAGTCTGAGCCGATTCTCGGGACCCTCCGCAAGCTGGGCCAGAGGCGCTCATGCGCCGCTGAATGCGGTGTACATCATGCGCCCGTAGAGTTCCCCCAGCTCGTCTGCACCCCAGGGGGTGGAGGTGTCCAGCAGCGAACGGACCGCGGCCTCACACGACGAGATGAAGAACTCGATCAGCACCGGCAGCTTGGCGTCGGCGTTGTCGATGTGCCACCACCGCGTCAGCGCCGGGCCGATCATGGCTGCGGTCAAGTCGGCCATCTGGGTTCGGACCCGCACGAAACGGCCCGCGACCGCCGGGTCGGGGCCGGCGGAGAACACCACCCGCCAGGAGTCCGGTCGTTCGGCCACGCAGCGCAACAGCGACTGGTAGCCGGCCACGAATGCCGATTGCCGCTTTTCGCCGCGAGCGGCTTCCAGCGCTGCCACCAGTGCGCCGCGCAGAGCTTCCGTCTCACGCTCGAGCAGTGCGGTGATGATCTCGACCCGGTCGGCAAAGCATGCGTATACCACCGGGCGTGTGACGTTCAGGCGATCGGCGATCGCACCCACGGTGACCTGGCCGACACCGTGTTCGACGGTGATCGCCAGCGCCGCGTCGAGCACCTGCGGCCGGCGTCGCTCCGGGCCCAGATGACGTGCTCTGCCGCGCGGCGACGCATCAACAGCGGCATTGGGCACGACCTCACGCTACCACGCGATGCTTCCATCATGGAGGAAATTGCTTCATAGGTGTAGATTCCGGCGGTAGCGCCGCGGGTCACGTCCGCATTGCCGAAAACGGCGCCGACTGACCGGCGGCGACATGGACGACCGGGATCGAATGCGCCGCCCGCGCCTTGTCGACCGTGCCGAGCCGCAACCACGCCGCGCGGGCTTCGGTGATCACCAGCTGATCGGGCCGGAAGCGTCGCACCGCAGCGTCGAGGGCCCGCAGCGGCCGGTAGTCGCCGAGTTCGCCGTCGACGTTGAGTCCGGCACCGCGCATCGCGGTGAGAATCGCGTCGAGTCGTGCGCGGGCGGCGGTGACGGTGGCGTCGCGGACGAACACCGGCCCGGTGCGCTCGGCCTGGCCGGTGTCGACGGGGTTGACCGGAACGCAAATGAAGTACTCGGCGCACCGCTGGGCGTCGACGCGGCGCAGCACATCGAAAAGCTCACTCGCGGAGACGTTTTTGTTGGCCAGCACCAGCACCCGGTGGGCTGCGCCCATCGGCGGCACGGCAGGCTCGTCGCGGCCCGGCCTACGTCGCCACCGCGGCACGAAGTAGAACGCCAGGACGACCAGCCAGGAAAACATCCCCAGCCACAATTCCATGCGGGCGCCCGCGTCGAACGCCATCAGCACCAGCACGCCGACCAACGCGACCACGGTCAGCACCGACAGCCCCGGAAATAGCCACATCTTCACCCGCAGCCGCTCAGCCGGTGTGCGGCGGCGTAGCAGGATCTGCGACAACGCGATCACAAGGTATATCGAAATCACAAGTGCACCAGATGATTTGAGCAGGAAAGTAAACACCACCCCCGGCGCCACCCACGCCATCAGCACGCAGCCGAAACCCATGATCGACGACACCAGGATCGCGGTGTACGGCACCCCGCGGCGGCCGACTTTGACCAATTCCGCCGGGGCTTCGCCACGGGCCGCCAAGACGTAGAGCATCCGCGACGCGGTGTAGAGACCCGAGTTCAGACACGACAGCACCGCTGTCAGCACCACCGCGTTCATGATATGGCCCGCGCCGGGAATCCCCATCTCCGCCAACGCCGCAACGTACGGCGAAACACCGGGACGCTCTGCGTTCCACGGGACGATGACCGCGAGCAGGAACACCGAACCCAAGTAGAAGATGACGATCCGCACGACCACAGATCTGGTCGCCCGGGCCACCGCGCGTGCGGGGTCGGCGGTCTCGGCGGCCGCGATAGTGGCAACTTCGGCGCCGACCATCGAGGAGACAACGACCGCGACAGCACCGAAGACCGTCCCGATGCCGTGCGGGAAGAAACCGCCGTACGCCGTGAGGTTGCTGAAGTCGATGCCGTGTCGCGGCCAGCAGCCCAGGACGAACATCGAGCCGAGCGCCAGAAAAGCCACGATCGCCGCGACTTTTATTCCGGCGAACCAGAATTCGAACTCACCGAAGGCCCCCACCGAGGACAGATTGGTCGCCGTCATCGCCACCAGCAGAATTCCCGACAGCAGCCACAGCGGCGCAGTGATCCAATACGACAACACCAAACCGCCGGCGACGGACTCGAACCCGACCACCACGACCCAGAAGTACCAGTACAACCAGCCGACCGAGAATCCCGCCCAGCCGCCGAAGGCCTGCCGGGCGTAATCGGCGAACGAACCGGTCGACGGGTTGGCGGTGGCCATCTCGCCGAGCATGCGCATCACCAGCACGACGAGCACGCCGCAGACCGCGTAGGTGATGACGGCGCCGGGCCCCACCTCGCCGATGATGACACCGGACCCGACGAACAGCCCGGCGCCGATGACGCCGCCGAGCGCGATCATGTTGAGCTGCCGCTGGGAGAGCCCACGACGAAGCGGGGTCGAGTGCTTCTCCGGCATTAAGGCACGCTAACACCCACCCGGGGGGCGTGCTCGATTCAGACCGGCACGGCGCGCAGCGCGGCGGGCAGGCTGGGCAGGAAGTGCACGGCGGCGAAAGCGCGGATGTCGTCTTCGCCGACGATCTGCTGACGGGCGGGCAATACCAACAGCATCGCCGCATAGCGCAGGATGGTGTCGGCCAGCTCGTCGACGGCATCCGACCCGATTTGCTCGGCGAACCCGTCCGGGAAGATGACCCGAAGCGCTGCCGCCACCCGCTCGACGGCGGCAGCCCAGTGTCGGCGCGCCAACTCGATCATCAGGCCGGGCTCGTCGGCGAGCATCCGGGTCAGCACCCGGTGCCGGCGGAACCGCAGCATTGACAAGGTGAATGCCTCGACGTAGTAATTCGATTGTGGACGGCGGCTTTTCAGCTCTTCGGCGATGTCGGCGAACAGGACCGCGTTTTCGCGGTCGATGACGGCGGAGACCAACTCATCGCGGTTGGCGAAGCGCCGGTAGATGGTGGTACGGCTGACCCTGGCCCGTCGGGCCACGTCGTCGAGAGCGACCCGGCGGAAGCCATGCCGACCGAACTCGACGACGGCGGCGTCGAGAATCGCGGTGGTGGCCGCGTCAACGGGGCTACCCGCGGGCATGGCCCGCTCTAGCAAAACCGTTGTAGCGCAGACGCATCGGCAGCCGGTCCCATAGCCAGTTCACCGGCCGCGACCGCCACATCGCGGCGAACCGCTGATAGCGGCGCTCCTGACGCTCACTCCAGGGCAGTTCGAGCAGAGCGCGGGCCCGCGGCGGCATACCGCCGGTGGTCAGGAACGCCGCGAGGGGGTTGAACACCGGTGACACCAGCCGCCACGCCAGCGGTGACACGCCCTTGGGTCGCGGGAATCCTTTGGTCACATATCCCACACCGTATTTCGCGGTCGGATGCGCGACCATGACGTCGTTCATCATGTGGTCCCAATACTTCTCGAACCCCTGGTAGTCGGCGGGCATCGCCCGCTCGCTGACCCCGTAACGGCGGTACCAGGTCTTGGATTCGAGATAAATCTGCTCCCTCTCCGCGTCGGTCAGGCGTTTGACGAAGGTATCGGCGAAATACAGCACCTGCTCGACGAAGGTGGCGTGCGCCCAGAAATAGGTGTCGGGGTCCAGCGCGTGATAACGCTCAGCTTTTCCTTGCCCGGCGGGCATGAACCCCTTGATCTGGTGGTGGAAGTCGCGGACTTGCCGACCGGTGTTGTCGTCGTCGGATCCGTAGACGGTTTTGAAGATCGGCGGCAGCGAGCGCTTGATCCGCGCCGAGGTGTCGCTGAAGAACACCGAGTGATCCAGCACGCCCTGCCCGAGTTCGGCCAGCATGTTCTGCAGCACCGCGGGCCGCGGGCCGATCAGGAACATCCGGTTGTCGCCGAAGTAGCGCCACACCAGCGACTGCGGCCCCAGCGGTAGCGCATCGGCGGTCTGCCCGGCAGAAGGCTCACGCAGCTCGGTCATGCGGAACAGTGTTACATATTTAGCACTTTGTACCAAATGCAATTGTCACGTTGGCAAAATGTGACCGCCATGTTGCCGTCGGAAACGGCGTGCCTCGGTGGGCGCCGCTGCTCAGGACGGCAATATGTGGCTGGTGCCTGAACTGTCACGCCGTGCTGCGTTGCGCCTCGGCGCCGGTGCTTTCGCGGGCGCGGCGGGGATCTGGACGTTCGGCGCCCTGGTCGACCCGACGCAAGTCCCCGCCGACCCCAGCCCCTTCGAGCCCGCGGCGCCGGCCGGCCCGCCCGCGCCGCCCGTCGCCGCTCCCACTCCGCTACCGACCAAGATGTCCGGATCGTTCATCTCGGCGGCCCGCGGCGGCATCGTGACCAACTACATCATCGCCAGGCCGCCCGGTCAGATCGCGCCGCTGCGCCCCGTGATCGCACTGCACGGTGTACGCGGCAGCGCCAAGCAGGTGATGAACTTCGGTGTCGAGCAGGTGCTCGCCGATCTGGTCGCAGCGGGCCGGCCACCGTTCGCGGTGGTCGCCGTCGACGGCGGGGACACCTACTGGCATCGGCGGGCCGGCGGCGAGGATGCGGGCTCGATGGTGCTCAACGAGCTGATCCCGATGCTGGCGACGATGAACATGGACATCACCCGCGTGGGCTTCATCGGCTGGTCGATGGGCGGCTACGGCGCGATGCTGCTGGGCTCCCGGCTGGGTCCGGCGCGCACGGCCGGGATCTGCGCCGTCAGCCCAGCGCTGTATCAGTCCTACACCGCCAGCACGTTGGGCGCGTTCGACAGCTACGACGACTGGACGCGCAACACCGTCTTCGGATCGCCGGCGCTGTCGACGATTCCGCTGCGGATCGACTGCGGCAACGACGACCGCTTCGCGCCGGCCACGCACCAATTCATCGGCCAACTGCGGACACCGCCCGCGGGCGGCTTCAGCCCCGGCGGGCACGACGAGGCTTACTGGCGTCAGCAGCTGCCGGGCGAACTGGCCTGGCTGGCGTCCTGACCCGGTCAGCCCTGAAAACCTCTGAGCCGCAGACTGTTTGTCACCACTAACAGCGAAGAACAGGCCATCGCGGCTCCGGAGATCATCGGGTTGAGCAACCCCATAACCGCCAGCGGGATAGCCGCCGCGTTGTAGCCGAACGCCCAGAACAGGTTCATCCGGATGGTCCGCAGCGTGCGTGCCGACAGCCGCAGCGCGGTCACCACGGTGTGTACCTCCGTGCGCATCAGGGTGAAATCGCCCGCGTCGATCGCCGCGTCCGCCCCGCTGCCCATCGCCATACCGATGTCGGCAACGGCAAGGGCCACCGCGTCGTTGACACCGTCGCCGACCATGGCCACGATTCGGCCCTCGGCCTGCAAATCCTTGACGGCTTTGGCCTTGTCGGTGGGCAGCACGCCGGCGATCACGTTGTCGGCCGCTATGCCGACTTGGGCGGCGACGCGCCGGGCCACCGTCGGGCTGTCACCGGTCAGCAGCATCGGCGTGATGCCCATGCCGATCAGTTCGGCGATCGCCGCGGCGCTGTCAGGCTTGATCTGATCGGACAGCGTGATCACACCGCGCACCTGCCCACCCCACGCCACCTGCACGGCCGTTTGACGGACGGGCGCCAGCAGGTCGACGCCGGCCAGCGACCCGGCCCGCGATACCGCCACCTCGACCCCGTCGACGACGCCGAGAACCCCGGTTCCCGGGGTGTTGACGAAGTGATCGGGACCGCTGCCGATGTCGAGACCGCGGTCACGAGCTGCCGCCACGATCGCCGCCGCAACCGGGTGCTCGGACGCCGACTCGATGACGGCTGCGCGCGCCAGCACCAGGTCGGCGTCTTCGCCCGCCCGGGCATCGACGTCGTGGACGGTCATCGCGCCGGTGGTCAGGGTGCCGGTCTTGTCGAACACGACGGTGTCGACGCCCTTGACGGCCTCCAACAGCTTCGGATCCTTGATCAGGATGCCGAGTTGGGCACCGCGGCCGGTGCCGACCAGGATCGCGGTCGGGGTGGCCAACCCGAGCGCGCACGGGCAGGCGACGATCAGCACCGCGACGGCGGTGGTGAACGCCGACGCCGAGGGCTGTCCGACCAGCAGCCAACCGGCCATGGTCGCCGCCGCGATCACCAGCACCACGGGGACGAAGATCCCCGCGACCCGATCGGCCATCCGCTGGACCGGGGCCTTGCCGTTCTGCGCCTCGCTGACCAGCTTGGCCATCCGGGCCAGTTGGGTGTCGGCGCCGACCTTGGTGGCGCGCACCAGCAGCCGGCCGTAAGTATTGAGCGAACCACCGGCGACGGTGTCACCGACAGCCACGTCGACGGGTACCGGCTCACCCGTCATCGCCGAAGTGTCCAACGCCGTTGCACCGTCGACGATCACTCCGTCAGCGGCCACCCGCTCCCCCGGCCGCACCACGACCACATCGCCGACCTGCAACTGCGGGACCGGCACGCGCATCTCGGCTCCGTCACGCAGCACTACGGCGTCCTTGGCGCCCAGGCTCAACAGCGAGCGCAGCGCGGCCCCGGACGCCCGTTTGGCGCGCGCCTCGGCGGAGCGGCCCGCCAGCTGGAACACCGTCACAGCGGCGGCGACTTCGAAGTAGACCGGGGCCGCGTCGTGCAGCAGCACCACGGCCGTCGACCAGCAATAGGCGGCCAGCGTGCCCAACGACACCAGGGTGTCCATCGTCGACGAGCGATGCCGGATGCCCAATAGTGCCGCGCGGTGGAACGGATAGCCGCCCCACGCCACCACCGGCGTGGTCAGTGCCAGCGCCAGCCATTGCCAACCGGCGAACTGCCAGCCGCTCACCATCGACACCGCGACCACCGGAATCGCCAGCAGCGTCGACCCGATCAGCCGCGGGCGCAGCTCGTCGTGCGCGGCATCGTCGGACGGCCCGAACGGATCGACGACCACCGAGGCTTGATAGCCCGTCGACTCGACCGCACGGATCAGATCGCCGGCCGACACCGCGTCCTCGTGCTGCACATGGGCACGTTCGAGAGCGAAGTTCACTGCGGCCTGCACGCCGTCGAGACCGTTCAATGCGCTTTCGATGCGGACTGCGCAGGCACCGCAGCTCATGCCGCGCAGATCGAGATCGGTGGTGATCATGCCACCGTCGTGCGGGCGGTCCGCCGCAGCCGGGCGATGCCGACTACCGCCAGCATCCCGGCGAGCGCCGCCAGCAGCAGAGTCACGAGCAGCATCGAGGGGTCATAGACCACCGAGGTGGTCACCGACTGGTCCCGGAGGACGGGCGCCACGGCAACGGTGGCGCGGACCGCCGACCAGCTGAGGGCGCAGCCCACCGCCGCCGCGCAGGCCAGCAGCAGTTCGACGACGGCGCGCAAACGTGCCATCACCAGCGGGAATCCTCATCGTCGGCGGGCGGCTCGTGGAGCCCGACCCGCTCCTCGACCAGCGGGGTGAGCAGATTCCGCAGCTGCCGGTGGCGGCGCGCCCAGGCCTGGGCGGTACGCCCGCCGGTGAGCCGCAGCCCGATGCCGGTCCGGCCCTTGGGCACCCCGACCAGCTCCCCGAGCGCGCGGGCCGACTGCCAGCGTTCCACGTCTTTTCGCGCTGCCGTCGGGGTATCGGGTTCGGGGTAGACCTCGACGATCTCGGACACCTTGATCGTCTCGGTGCCCTGGCGCAGCGTCTGCGGGGTCAACACCACCGACGTGTGAATGCGGGCCGCCTTGACTTGCAGCGCAATGAAACTCGTCAGCACCACCAGGAAGAACAACGGCACCGAGAGCTGCCAGCCGTTGCCGTTGGACTTCTCGATCCACAGCATGATCCCGGCGGCGATCGGACCGGCGAGCAACCAGTACCAGGTGGCACCGACCTCGCGAAAGATCGGCGCCGCCTCGGTGTCCGTGCCGGCAGTCACGACCTCTATCATCCCTTGCCGCGCCAACGGTCGAAATACCTGGGTCAGCATCGGCGCTCACCGGGTGAAAAAGTTGTGCGCGTCGCTGCGGTGCAGCAGGAAAATGCCGCCCGCAATCAGCACCGAGCCGGTGATGCCGGCCGCGCCACACACGAAGGCATACAACGGCGGCCAGGTCGCCGTGCACAGCCGGGTGCCGACGTAGACCACGGTCGCAATCGCCCCGCCCGTCAACGTCGTTCGCGCCCAGCGGTATCCGGCCCGCATCAGGATCAGGAAGGTCACGACGATCGCGCACAGCACCGCGGTGAACAGCGCAGAGGCCAGCAGCAGCGGAGTGGGGCGTTGCCCGTTCGACGAGCCGACGACATCGGCCGCGTAGCCGATCACCATCAGCGGCAGCGCCACCATCCATAGCCAGAAACCGGTGTCGACGTCGACCGGCCGGCTCGGGGGCGGCCCGGGCCGCGCGGAACCGGTCACGACAACCAGTCGGCCACGTGCGCGGCCCAGTAGGTGAGCACGATGTCGGCGCCGGCGCGCCGGATGCTGGTCAACGACTCGAGCGCGGCACCACGCTCGTCGATCCAGCCGTTGGCGGCGGCCGCGGCGATCATCGCGTACTCCCCCGACACCTGATAGGCGGCGACGGGGACCGGTGAAATCTCCGCGGCGGCCTTGACGAGGTCGAGGTAGCTCATCGCCGGCTTCACCATCACGATGTCGGCACCCTCGTCGAGGTCGAGCCGCACTTCACGCAACGCCTCGCGGGCATTGCCCGGCTCCTGCTGGTAGGTGCGCCGGTCGCCCATCAGGCTGGAGCCCACCGCTTCCCGGAACGGGCCGTAGAACGCCGACGCGAACTTGGCCGCATAGGCCAGGATGATCACGTCGGTGTGGCCGGCAGCGTCCAGGCCGTCGCGAATGGCCGCCACCTGGCCGTCCATCATGCCACTCGGACCGACCACATGTGCACCCGAATCTGCCTGCGCGACAGCCAGTTCCACATACCGCACCAGGGTGGCGTCGTTGTCGACGCGGCCGCGCTCGTCGAGCACGCCGCAGTGGCCGTGATCGGTGAATTCGTCCAGGCAGGTGTCGGCCATCAGCACGGTCGAGTCACCGAGATCTCTGCTCAGGTCGCGCAGCGCGAGGTTGAGGATGCCGTCGGGATCCGTTCCCGCCGACCCGGCGGCGTCTTTGTCCTCGGTGCGCGGCACTCCGAACAGCATCAGCCCGCCCACTCCGGCGGCTACCGCGTCGTGCGCGGCTTTTCGCAACGAGTCGCGGGTGTGTTGGTACACGCCCGGCATAGAAGCGATGGGGCGAGCGGCCGTTATGCCGTCGGCAACGAACATCGGCAAGACCAAATGTCTTGGTTCCAGCGAGGTTTGCGCGACCAACCGGCGCAGCGCCGGGGTCGACCGGAGCCGGCGCGGACGCAGCCGCGGGTACATACTCATGCGCGTGCGTTGACTCTGCGTCCAGGGCGGGGGCCACTCGGACTTTGTCGCCCCTGACGCAGAGTCAACGCACGACGAGTCATCGCCTGCGGCTCTTCTTACGCGGTGGCGGCAGCGCACCCTCGGCGCGCAGCCGAGCGGCATGCTCGGCCAGCGCCTCGATCAGCGGACCGACCGCGGCAGTTTCGGGTTGCACGTCGACGCGCAAACCGAATTCGGCTGCGGTCTCAGCGGTTTTCGGGCCGATGCAGGCGACGATCGTCCGAGCGTGCGGCTTGCCGGCGATGCCGACCAGGTTGCGCACCGTCGAACTGGACGTGAAGCACACCGCGTCGAAGCCACCGGTCTTGATCATCTCGCGGGTGGCCGCCGGCGGCGGGGCAGCCCGCACGGTCCGGTAGGCGGTGACATCCTCGATCTCCCAGCCGCGCTCGCGCAGACCCTCGGCCAGCGTCTCGGTGGCGATGTCGGCGCGCGGCAGCAGCACCCGGTTCACCGGGTCGAAGATGCTGTCGTAGTCCGGGAATTCGTCCAGCAGACCCAGCGACGACTGCTCGCCGGAGGGCACCAGCTCGGGGCTGATCCCCAACGCGCGGACCCGGTCGGCGGTCGACTCGCCGACGCAGGCGATCTTGACGCCGGAGAAAGCGCGGGCGTCCAGGCCGAACTCGCAGAACTTCTCCCACACCGCACGCACCGCGTTGGTAGAGGTGAACACCACCCACTGGTAACGCCCGTCGACCAGGCCTTTGACCGCGCGCTCCATTTGCGCGGGGCTGCGCGGCGGCTCGACGGCGATGGTCGGCACCTCGATCGGGAGCGCGCCGTGCGCGGTCAGCCGCTCGCTCATCTCGCCGGCCTGATCCTTGGTACGCGGAACCAGCACGGTCCAGCCGTACAGCGCGCGGCTTTCCCACCAGTTCAGCTTGGCCCGGTTGGCGACCGTCTTGCCGATGGTGACGATTACCGGCGCGGGCGCCGCGTCGTCGGCGGCGAGCAGCAGCGTCGAATCGGTCAGCCCGCCCAGCGTCGACTCCACCGAGCGCTGCGCGCAGGTGGTGCCCGACGAGGTGACCACGCAGGGCGTGGTGTCGGACAAGCCGTACTCGATCAGCGTCCGAGCCGCATCGGCCACGTGCGAGGAGGTGGCCTGCAGGATCAGCGGACCCGGCCCGGCGGCCAGCGCACCCCAGTCGACGTCGGGGTCACGAACGTCAGCGACGGTGTGCGACGAGCCCAGCGGCAGCCCGGCGTAGGTCGGAACTGCGGCGCTGGCGGCCAAGCCCGGCACGATCTCGAAGAGCAGGTTGCTGCGAGCCACGGTGTTCACCTCGGTGATCACCGCGTCCACCGAGAGCGGATCACCGGAGACCAGCCGTACGACGTCGGCTCCGGTGCGGGCCTCGGCCACCAGCGTCTTGGCCACCTCGGCCGGATCGCCCAGCGCAGGCCGGATGTCGGGCCCCACCGACATCACCGCGGCGGGTTGATCGCCCGCGTCGGCGCCTGCGGTGCCGTCGCCGGCCTCCCCAACCGGCGTCGCAGCCGGAGCGGGCCCAGAGACCGGCGGCAAGTCGTTGCCGATCAACGCCAGCACCGGCTCGGGCACGTCGGGGTCAATGAACACCAGGGGGGCATTGGCCAGCACCGTGGCGGCCCGCGTCGTCAGTAGGGCTGGGTCGCCTGGACCCGAGCCCACGAACATGATGCGGCCGGGCCGCGGCTTGCGCCCTCGCGTCGTCATCGTCGCTCCTACCTACCTTGTTGGCGCGCGTGCGTTACCGCGCGCTCGACATGACTTCCCGTGCCCCCAGGTCGAACAGCTCGGCGGCCACCGAGAGCCCCAGCTCTCGTGCCCGATCCGGACTTCCGATACCGGACGCGCGGATCACGTCGGATCCGTCCAGTGCCGCCACACAGCTGCGCAGCGACAACTCCTCGAAGATGTGGCCGTCCTCGTCGATGGACTCGACCACTTCCGCGATCGCCCCCACCGGCGCGGAACAACCCGCCTCCAGTTCGGCGAGCAGGGCCCGCTCGGCGGTGACGGCCGCACGGGTGTCGGCGTCGTCCAGCTCCGCGAGCAGTGTCGCGAGCCAGGAATCCCCAGCTCGACACTCGACGGCGAGCGCTCCTTGACCCGGCGCCGGCAACATCTGCACCGGCTCCAGCGTCTCGGTGACATCGTCGAGACGACCCAGCCGGGTCAGACCCGCCCGGGCAACCACGATCGCGTCCAGATCGCCACTGCTTACCCTGTTCAACCTGGTGTCTAGGTTGCCTCGTAGGGGGCGAATTTCCAAACCGAGACCCAGTGCTCTAAGCTGCGCGGCCCGCCGGGGCGACGACGTGCCCACGATTGCGCCGTTCGGCAGCTCTCCCAGCACCAACCCGTCGCGGGCCACCAGCGCATCACGCGGATCTTCCCGCCGCGGAATCGCCGCGATCACGAACCTGTCGTCCTGCGCGGTCGGCAGGTCTTTGTAGGAATGCACGGCCATGTCGACTTCGCCGGCGGCGATCGCTTCCCGTAGCGCAGCGGTGAAAACGCCGACACCGATGTCGGCGATCGGCTCTTGTGACTGGTCCCCTGCAGTGCTGACAATCACCAATTCGGCGTGCTGGCCCTTGGCCAGCAGGGCATCTCGGATGCCGCCGGCCTGGGTGGTGGCCAGCAAGCTGCCACGGGTACCTATCCGGATCACCTCGGGCAAGCGGCTACTCAGCTGAATCTTTTGGCAAAACGGACAATTCGCCCGCGTTGGCGACGGCATCGACGGCGGTCTGATCGAGTTCGAACAGTTCCCTGAGGGCCTCGGCGTAGCTGTCGCCGCCGGGCGCGCTGGCCAGCTGTTTGATCCGCACCGTCGGCGCGTGCAGCAGCTTGTCCACGACGCGGCGCACCGTGCGGGCGACCTCGTCGCGCTGACCGGCTTCCAGGCCGGGCAGTCGGTTGTCGAGGCGTAGCAGTTCGGCCTCGACGACGTCGGCGGCCCGCTGGCGCAGCGCGGTCACCGTCGGGGTGACTTCGGCCATCCGCTGGCCGGCCAGGAAGGTGGCAACTTCGGCGGCGACCAGGTGACGAGCGGCGTCGGCGTCGGCCGCGGCAGCCTTGGCGGACGGTTCACGCTGGATGCGGTCCATGTCGACCACCCAGACGCCCGGCAGGCCACCCACCGCGGGGTCGACGTCGCGGGGCATGCCGAGGTCGCAGATCACCAGCGGGGTGTCTTCGCGGCGGCTGGCGGCCAGCGCGTTGTGCACGTCGGCCAGCGACACCACCGGACGGACCGCCCCGGTGCAGCTGACCACAACGTCGGCGTCGGCCATTGCGGCGGGCAGCTTGTCGAGGTCCAATGCCTCAGCGGCGGTGCCGGACTCGCGAAGCTTGCGGGCCAGTCGCTGCGCGCGGGGCAGCGACCGGTTGACGACGTAGATGTGGCCGACGTCGGCCCGGGTCAGGTGGGCCACCGACAGGCTGCCCATCGCTCCGGCGCCGACGACCACGGCGGTCTTGTCGTGCAGTCCGCCGAGCTTGTGTGCGGCCATGCCGAGGGCGACCGAGACGACGGACGCACCGGCAGAGTCGATGCCGGTTTCGGTGTGCACCCGCTTGCCGACCGCTAGGGCGCGCTGGGCCAGCTCGTGCAAGACGCGACCGACCGTGCGGTTGGTCTCGGCGGCGGAGTAGGCACGGCGGACCTGGCCGAGCACCTGCTGCTCGCCGATAACGGCGGAATCCAGACCGCTGGCCACCGCGAAGAAATGCTCGACCGCGGCTTCGCTGTAGCGGACGTAGGCATATTTGGTGAGCTCGGGCACGGTCATGCCGGACTGGTCGGCGAGCACCTGGCCGATGGCCGACAGGCCGCCGTGGAAGGCGTCGACGACGGCGTAGACCTCGACGCGGTTGCAGGTGGACAGCACCATGGCCTCGGTCACCAGCGGCGACTGCATGATCCGGTCGACGAGCTTGACTTGCTCGGACTCGTCGGTGCTGAGCCGCTCCAGGACCGAGACCGGCGCGCTGCGGTGCGACACACCGAAGAGCAGAACGCTCACGGCAGAATCACCTGGCCTGCTCCCTTGCTAACACCGGTGAATTGACTACTACCCACCGTAGACGGTTACCAGATAGGCCACCAAATTTACGCCCAAGTCACCCGCGCACGGCGACGATGCGGGCGGCGCAGCCGACCGAGGAGAAGCCGGGCACTCAGGTCAGGCCAGGTCCTGCCGCAGCCGGGACTCGTCGAGCTCCCAGTAGCTGTGTTCGCGCCCGTCGAGCAGGACGACGGGCAGTCGATCGCCGAATTCGGCACGCAGGGCCGGGTCGCCTTCTCGGGCCTTGGCGTCGACGTCGGTGGTTTCGAGGTCGAAGCCGAGTTCCGCGGCGAGTTGCCCGAGTTGGGCGTGGATCCCGTCGCAGATCGTGCAGCCGGCACGGGTGAGGAGCTGGACGTGACGGCGGGACATGGTCCCAGTGTGTCAGGCTGAAAGACGAATCCGCCCACGCTGATCGGCGACCACTCGGCGGTCAAAAGCTGAATACCGGGATTATTGATCGGCGATAAGCTCCCACCGTGTCGGAAAATCCGCGACGCGGACCTATGCACGGGCACGGCGCCAGCCCGATTCCGTCTGCGCCGACTGGGTTGCCGTCGGCGTGGCAGCCCGCGCCGCCCAGAGGACAGCCGCGCGGCCTGACCTACATCGCGCTGGGGGTTGCGGTGATCGCCACGGTTCTGGCGGTCATCGGCTGGTTTCGGCCCGCACCGCCACCTGCCCCGGCGCACGCCGTGGCGCCGACGTACTCCGAAAAGCAGATTGCCGATGCGAAGACGCGAGCGTGTCGTGCGCTGGAGGTAGTGAACAAGGGCGCAGTACTGCATTCGGGCACCGGTGCGCCTGCCCAACAAAGTGGCGACCCCGCCATGGCGGAAGCGCAAGCGGCAGATTCGCGGCTCTCGATCATTGCGGGCGGTTGGTACCTCCGCGATCACCTAGCCCCAGCCACACCACCAGACCTCAAATCGACTATTGAGCACCTGTCGGAAGTAGCGCTCGATATGGGGCAGAACTACCTGGCCGGCGTTCAGAATAACGACGCCGCTCAGGCCGCCTTGATCAAAGAAGGCAATTCCACGTTCGCGCGCGCTCTGGAGCTCTGCAAATAATGCCAGCAAATAGCGGCGATCCGTGGTTTCGGCTCATGGTAGGCCATTGGTGGACACCGGAGATAGATTTAGGAGTTGTACGCGCTGCCGCAACGAAGCGGCACATGAATGTCACTGCGTGGCAGAGCTTCTCCGAACAACTACGCAATGAGCTCAGCGGATCGCTCAGCCCCGAGCTTCAGAAAGGGATCACCGCCGAAAACCTGCGTGACACTTTCGCCTGGGGTGCCGACCAGGCCGGACGCGTTGCGAAAGTAAATGAAGTGATCGGTGACTCGCACTGCTGCGCCCACCGCTGCGCCAGCGAGCTGAATTCACGACTTGAGACGATCGCTTCCGAGGGAAAAGCCGAAATCGACCAGATTCAGGCGTCCAAAGACATGCCACTGGTCAAGCTCGGCAGAATCGTTGACGTCGTGCTGCGTTCTCAGCAGGACGCGAACGCGGCCGCAGCGCCGAACACCCAGAACGTCTTCGAGGCGATGCAGAACATCCTCGACCAACGTGGCGTCCCCCTGAGCGCACGCCAATTTTGCCAACAGAACGGTATCGACACCACTCGATTGCTCGGCTCACCCAACAAGGAAACGGTCACCCAGCAGGTGAAAGGCCTTCTCGGCCCATGCGACTCACTCGAAAGTTCGGCGCCTGGCGTCGGGGACGAAGCGTTCGGGAGCCCAGCCGGGCAAGGGCCGTCACCCTCACCCGCGCCGGCCGCGGGCGGCCCGACCCAGCCGTACTCTGCGCCCGGACCGCAGGCCCCGTTCGGCGACGCTGCCCCCCAGCCCGCCGCCCAGCCCCAGCAGTACGGCGCCCCGGTACCGCAAGCACCGCCAGGCCCAGCCGCCTCGGCCGTACCTCGCGCGCCGCTTCCATCCAGCGGACCATCGCCTGCCGTCCCCTCCGCAAGCTCGCCCCCACCGCTGAGTGGCCTGCCAAATTGCCTGCCCGCCAACGCTTTTAATCCCTCCGCTATGGGCTCTGTGCCGTCGACGAACGCCCTGGCGCCGGGGCTGAATCCGGCCGCGGGCCAAGGCGCGCCCCTGTCGGGCGCATTCAACAACGGCGCGCCGCTGACCAGCCCAGTCCAGCCACAAATACCGGCTCAGGCGATGTCGGATCTCCCCGCATCGACCATGCTGGCGGCGGCGCACGCGCCTGCGGTCGATGCGCCCCCGCCACCGCCGGCCCCGGCGCTGAGTAACACCGCCAGCCCCGCACTAGACCCGGGTGCCACATATTTGGCTGGGCCCACCCCAGCACAATCCGCCCCAGCGCAATCCGCCCCAGCGCAATTCGCCGCCGCGGCGCCTGCAGGTCCGCTGCCGAGCTACGGATCGGACATCAGAGCGCCAACGCTTGTCACATCGACGCCCACGGCACCGTCCAGCCCTGTCACGACGCCGTCCGGCCCGTCGACCTACTCCCCCACCTCGGCACCGGTCGGTTCCTCCGCCGCAGCGAGTGGACCCTCGCAGCCCGCGGTCATCCGCCAACCGGCTGGCTCGCCGACCGGGCACCCGGCACCGGCCGGCGTCGGCGAGCAGGCCGTCGCTTCGGCCGCAGGCGGAGGCGCCGCCGGCGCTGCGTCTGCGCAAGCCCACGAGAAGGCCCGGCTTCAGCGACTTGTCGATTTCGTCGCCCGCCAGGAGCCGCGCCTGCGCTGGGTCGCCGGGGATCGTGCCGATGGAACGACGGTGCTGATCACCGACCTTGCCGGCGGCTGGATTCCGCCGGGCATCCTGATCCCATCCGTCGTCACGCTGCTTGAGCCTGCCGAGCGACGCGGCGACCTCGAGGCTGTGCTGGGTCCGGTCGAGGCGTCGGCCAGCTACACCCCGCTGCACTACCTCCCGGAACCCGACGACAAAGCTGAGCCCACCGCAACGTCGTTGCGGCCCCGGCACGTTCCTGCCGTCGCCGACCTCGGTTGGGAGCTGAGTCAGGCCACCAAATACCGCGACGGGCTGCCTCAGATGGCACACACTATTGCCCGCGCCGCGTTCGCCAACACGGGCCTGATAGACGTCGAAATGCAGCTCCTCAACCAACATCTGACCAAACTTCGGGAGGATGTCATCGGCTCCTACCCGGCCGACGTGGACGCAGCCGCGGTGTCGAATTGGCAATTACTGGCGGCAATCGACGCATTGGCCAGCACGGATGCGATCGGCGCCAACTACCATTTCGCCTGGTTCCAGGCGCTGAATCGTGTTCCTTAGGAAGAGGATTCGATGGACCCGGAGCAGTTGCAGATCGTTCTCGGCCAGCTCGCGCACGCCTACGGCATGCCACCGCCACCGCCCCTGACGCCCGATCAAATCGCCTCGGGCAGCTCGCTGATGAGCCAGCTGCTGGCCACGTTGGGCCTGGCCGGCAACTCCGGCGACCCGGCCGATGCCGCCGCCGCCGCCGCACAACACGCCCAGCGCGACCAGCAGACCGGCGACGCACTGACGAAATTCCCGGCAACCGAGGAAGCTTCGAGCAGACAGCTCGAGTCGCTCATGGGTACCGCCCAACAGCTGCCGCAACAGGTCATGCAGACCTTCAGCGGCCTCTTCAGCGGACTGACCCAACCACTCAATCAGGCCATGCAGCAGGCCTCGCAAGTGAGCTCGCAGCTGACCAGCACGCTCGGCGAGGCGGGCCAAGGCACCGGCCTGGGCGCAGCGCTGCCGGCCGACACTCTCGGTGATGCACTCGGTGCGGGCGGCGCTGGACTAGGCGCCGGCGAAGCCGGGGCGGGAGCAGCACTCGCCGGTGACACCACCCCGGCGGCAACCCTCGGGCCGCCGCCGACCCCGTCGGCAGCAACGGTGCCCGCCTCGGCGCAGATGCCCGTCGCACCGCCCAGCGTCCCCGACTCCGGCGCAGCGACGCGCGCAACGATGGGCGGCGGAATGCCGATGATGCCCCCCGGTGCCGCGCATGGTGCCGCAAGCGGAAACGACAGTAAGGCCGAGACCAAGCGCGTGGTTCCGCCGACCGTGAAGAACGGTGCTCCTGTCCAAGGTCGGATCAGCACTCCACAGGCTGCGCCAGACGTGGTGAAACGTGTCGCCGGTAAGCCGGTGGCCAGTCGACGCCTGCTCGTCTCGGCGGACACCCGCGACGACGCTGACGAAAACGCCCGCAAGCAGCCATAACCCCGACACGCCAAGGGTGAATTGCGCCCGCCGCCGAAGTCCTCTGGCGGCACCGGCCCGTCACGAGGCGCACCGGCGGGCTCTGCCACGAACTCCAGCCAACCGGGCGCCGCCGGGCCGGATAGTGTGAAACCGTGACCGCTCCCGGCGGCCCGGGCACTGCGGAGCCCGGCGCAGAAGCAGAACCCGACCCCGCTGAGCAGCCGTTGGAAACGGCGGCCGCCAACGCCAGCGCCGAGCGGGCGTTGAAGGATGTCCAGATCGGCGAGGAGCCGGGCGCTGAGCAGCCGCCCGTCGACCTCACGGCGGCGGCATTCTTCGATGTCGACAACACTTTGGTGCAAGGCTCGTCGATGGTTCACTTCGGCCGCGGACTGGCCGCCCGCAAGTACTTCACCTACCGTGACGTGCTCGGATTCGTCTACGCACAGGCCAAGTTTCAGCTCCTGGGCAAGGAGAACAGCAACGACGTCGCCGCCGGCCGGCGTAAAGCACTGGCGTTCATCGAGGGCCGGCCGACCACCGAACTCATGCAGCTCGGCGAAGAGGTCTACGACGAAATCATCGCCGACAAGATCTGGGAGGGCACTCGCGATCTCGCGCAGATGCACCTCGACGCCGGCCAACAGGTCTGGCTCGTCACCGCGACACCGTACGAGCTCGCGATCACCATCGCCCGCCGCCTCGGTCTCACCGGCGCGCTGGGCACTGTCGCCGAATCAGAAAACGGCGTCTTCACCGGCCGTCTCGTCGGCGACATCCTGCACGGCCCCGGAAAGGCGCACGCCGTCCGGTCATTGGCCATCCGCGAGGGCCTGAATCTGAGGCGCTGCACCGCTTACTCCGACAGCTACAACGACGTTCCGCTGTTGTCTCTGGTCGGCACCGCCGTGGCCATCAATCCCGATGCGGCTTTGCGCGATTACGCCCGCAAACGCGGCTGGGAGATCCGCGACTTCCGGACCGCCCGCAAGGCGGCCCGCATCGGGGTACCGTCGGCGTTGGCGCTGGGCGCGGCGGGCGGCGCCTTGGCTGCGGTGGCATCTCGGCGGCAATCTCGCTGATAAGCTGCGCCGTCGAACACCTGTAAGAGTGGAGAGCAGCGCATGGCATTGCCCGCCGGCACCGAAGGCCTGATCGGCACGCACTACCGGTATCCCGATTACTTCGACGTCGGCCGCGAGAAGATTCGTGAGTTTGCCGAATCCATCAGCAACGATCATCCGGCCCACCACACAGAGGCGGCGGCCGCCGAATCCGGCTACGACGCCACCGTGGCGCCGCTGACCTTCCTAGCCGTCGCGGGACGTCGCGTCCAGATGGATGTCTTCACCAAGTTCAACATCCCGATCAACATGGCCCGGGTGCTGCACCGCGACCAGAAATTCCTCTACCACCGCCCGATCAAGACCGGTGACCGGCTGTATTTCGACACCTACCTGGACTCGGTGATCGAGTCACACGGCACGGTGATCGCCGAGATCCGCAGCGAAGTCACAGACGCCGGCGGCGAACCCATCATCACCAGTATCGTCACCATGCTGGGCGAGTCGTCCAACCCTGACGCCAACGCCGAGGCGACAATCGCGGCGATTGCGTCGATCCGCTCCGGGGCCTAATGTCAGTCCGAAATTTCAAGGGGGAATCCCAACCATGAGCACCGATCTCACGCCGAATTTTGACGACGTTCAGTCCCATTACGATCTGTCCGACGAGTTTTACCAGCTCTTCCTCGACCCGAGCCAGACCTACAGTTGCGCCTACTTCGAACGCGACGACATGACGCTCGAACAAGCTCAGCTGGCCAAGGTCGACTTGTCGCTGGGCAAACTCGGCCTGGAGCCGGGCATGACGCTGCTCGACGTGGGTTGTGGCTGGGGCGCCACGCTGCGCCGCGCGATCGAAAAGTACGACGTCAACGTCATCGGCTTGACGCTGTCCAAGAACCAGGCCGAGCACGTGCAGAAGTCGTTCGACGCATTGGACACTGCGCGCTCCCGGCGGGTGCTGCTCAACGGCTGGGAGCAGTTCCACGAGCCGGTTGACCGGATCGTCTCGATCGGCGCGTTCGAGCATTTCGGCTTCGAGCGCTACGACGACTTTTTCAAGATGGCCTGGGACGCGCTGCCGGCCGACGGAACGATGCTGCTGCACACCATCGTCGTGCCGAGCGACCAAGAATTGGCAGATCGCGGCATCAAGATGAGCATGAGCAGAGCACGGTTCGCCCTGTTCATGATGCGGGAGATCTTTCCTGGCGGCCGCCTGCCGACCGTCGCGATCGTCGAAGACCATGCCACCAGGGGCGGATTCGAGGTCACCCGCGTGCAGCCGCTGCGCCAGCACTATGCGCGCACGCTGGACTTGTGGGCCGAGGCGCTGGAGGCTCGCAAGGACGAGGCCATCAGGATCCAGTCCGACGAGGTCTACGAGCGGTACATGAAATACCTGACGGGCTGCGCCGAATTGTTCCGCGAGGGCGCGTGCGACGTGGCCCAGTTCACCCTGGTCAAGCCGGCCGAGTAATCAGCCGAAGAACATGTTGCGGCGGCCCGCCAGCAGCTGATACAGCGTCTGCTGGATGGTTTCGCGCACCTGGTCGGTCAAGTCGAAGGTGACCATCGGGTCGTCGGCGTCCGCGCCCTCATAATGCGCGGTGTCGATCGGCTCACCGAATGCGATGTGCCACTTCGACGGCAACGGCACCAGCCCGGCCGGGCCGGCCAGCGGGAACAGCGGCGTGATCGGGAAGTAGGGCACCCCGAACAGCCGCGCCAGCAGCCGCACGTCGGCCAGCATCGGATAGATCTCCTCCGAACCGACGATCGAGCACGGAATGATCGGCGCCTTGGCACGCAGCGCGGCTGCCACGAATCCACCGCGACCAAATCGCTGCAGCTTGTAACGATCCTTGAAGCGCTTACCCAGACCCTTGTAGCCCTCGGGGAACACCGCGGTCAGCTCGCCGGCCGCCAGCAATCGGTGCGCGTCGGCGGTGCAGGCCATGGTGTGTCCGGCCTTTCGCGCCGCGGCACTCACCACCGGCAGGTCGAACACCATGTCGGCGGCGAGTAGGCGCAGATCCCGGTGCGCGGGATGTTCGTCGTGCACGGCGACCGAGGCCATCAGCCCGTCGAACGGCAGGACGCCGGCGTGGTTGGCCACCACCAGGCCGGCACCGGTGTCGGGCAGATGCTCGATGCCGCTGACGTCGACGCGGAACCACGACTTGAAGAAGAACCTCAGCAACGGCCGGACGATCGCGTCGTTGAAGTGCGGATCGAAGCCGAACTCGTCGACGCGGTAATCGCCGGACAGCCGCTGCCGCAGGAAATCAGCGACGGCGCTTACTTTCTGCGCGATCTCAGTGACAGGCTGCTCGGCGGCCGACCGGTTAGCCGCTTCAAGCCGGTGCAGGTCGATGTCGCGTACGACAGCTGCGATCTCGTCGGCAGACGCCCGGGAATCGGGCTCGGTGAGCAGAGAAGGATGCCGGCGCGCGGTCTGGGCGCGTTGCACAGCACGTCGTTGCGCCGCTGCGCGATTTGAATTTCCGTGCAGCGGAATGACTTTGGCTTTAGAATCATCCGCCATAGGGTTAACTTCCCCTCGCGTCAATTGATGTTGGCTCGAGGACCAAAGCGCTGCAGTGCTGCCACGGCCCGACCTTCAATGGAGCGTACCCACTCCGGATCGATAATGGGAGCCAAAGCCCGGCCGCGAACGTAATCGTCAAAAGCCTCCGCGGTGGACCACTTCGGGTGGTATCCGAGTTCCTGTTTCATCCGCGTGGTGTCCATCACTCGGCCATAGCTGAGATAGTCGAGTTGTTCGCGGTTGATGTCCAGGTAGCCGTTGGCGCGGCGCAACGAATCCAGCGCCGCGAGCCCAAATCCCGGTACCGGCACCGCAACTCGGCCCGCCCGCCGGATCGCTTGGGACAGCATGATGATCCCGCTCGCACCGATGTTGAACGTGCCGGGTCGGCCGACCATCACCGCGCGCTCCAACGCGCCCAGCGCATCTTGCTCATGTAACAGCTGCAAGCGCGCATCGCGGCCGAGCACCGTCGGGACCAACGGCCCGGCCAGGTAGCGCGACAGGCTGGTTTCCATCGCCGGGCCGATCATGTTCGCCAACCGCAGAATGGTCACCGCGATGTCAGGCCGACGCCGGCCGAGTCCGCGCGTATAGCCCTCGATGTCGAGACTGTCCCTTGGAAAACCTTCCCGGAACGGGCG
>NZ_JBYCLD010000154.1:0-3007 GCF_057473725.1 Mycobacterium sp. TH-M11
TCTGTCGGCCGGCCAGTCCCATCGGACCGATCGAGCGTGCGGTGATCGCCGCCGACTTTTGATCGCCGCGACGGATCGGGCGCAGGTAGATGTCCACTCGAAGGACTTGCCCCGCAACGATATCGACGGCGTGGCTGGTCGGCCCGGCCTGCGTACTGGGTGGCCAGGCATCGCGAATGTGTCCGTTGAAGTGACGTCGACCGGTGTTGCCGATCAGCAGGCCGAGAGTCGCCGTTTCGCCGAGCCGCACCGAGCCGTTCGGCAGCCGGGTGAACTCCAGCTGAGACGGGTCGGCCGCCAATGCGACATCAGCGGCGATCATGACCGCGAGCATGCCCAGCAGCACTGTGAAAGTTTGCGCCGGCCAAGGCGATACCACGATCGGCAGCACGCACAGCAGTGCGATCTGGCCGCTACGCCCGGTCAACACCACTAGCGGGGCACCGGGACCGAGGCCAGGATGCCGTCGAGTACGCCGTCAGTGCTGGCTCCCTCGAGCTCGGCCTCCGGCCGGAGCAGTACCCGGTGCCGAAGCGTCGGGCGGGCCATCGCCTTCACGTCGTCGGGAGTCACGTAGTTGCGCCCGGAAAGCCATGCCCACGACCGCGCCGTGGCGAGCAATGCGGTTGTGCCACGGGGTGATACGCCCAGTTGCAGTGCCGGTGAATGCCGAGTCGCACCGGCGATGTCGACGAGGTATCCCAACACCTCGTCGGCTACCAGCACTTGACGTACCGCGTCACGGCCAGCGGCCAATTCCGCGGGGCCGGCGACCGGCCGGATCGCCGACAGGTCGCGTGGATCGAATCCGCGCGCGTGTCGGCTGAGGATGGCGATTTCGGCGTCGCGCGGTGGCAGCGGCACATCCAGCTTCAGCAGGAACCGGTCGAGCTGGGCCTCCGGCAATTGATAGGTGCCCTCGTATTCGATCGGATTCTGCGTTGCCGCAACGATAAACGGGTCGGGCAGCGTCCTGGGCGCGCCGTCCACACTGACTTGGCGTTCTTCCATCGCCTCCAGCAGCGCCGCCTGCGTCTTCGGCGGAGTCCGGTTGATCTCGTCGGCAAGCAGCAGGTTGGTAAAAACCGGACCGCTGCGGAAAGCGAACGCGGCGGTGCGATTGTCATAGACCAACGACCCGGTGATGTCGCCGGGCATCAGGTCCGGGGTGAACTGGACACGCTTGAAATCCAGTTGCAACGCTGCCGCCAGGGACCGGACCAGCAGCGTCTTCGCCACGCCCGGTACGCCTTCGAGCAGCACGTGCCCACGGCACAGCAGTGCGATCACCAGTCCGGTGACCACCGCGTCCTGCCCGACGACAGCCTTGCCGATCTCCCCGCGCAGCGCGTGCAGTGCGTGCCGGGCCGCCTCGGCTGCCGGTGGCTGAGCTGTGTGGGGGTGCGGTTGAGTCATGGATGTGTGACCTGCCTTTCGACGTCATCGAGTGCGTGGGCGAGCCGTACCAATTCGGCGTCGGTGGCTGGAGGCTGACCGAACAGGATGTTTCGCAGTACCTCCGGATCAAACCTGCTGCGCGACGTGACCGCCTGCAGCACGGCTGGAGGCGGGGTATCGGCGCTCAGGCCGAGTCGGGGGAGCAGGCGCTGTAGTGTCGCGCTGCGCAACGCTTGAGCGGCGCGATCGCGGGCTCGTCGGGATCGGTACAGCCGACCGCGACCTTCCACCGCCTCCGACGCGCGGACCACGACCGGCAGGTCCTCGACGACCAGCGGTCCGATCCGGCGGCCCTTCCATAACGCGATGAGCGCCACGGTCAGCCACAACTGGACCACCGCCCAGGTCACGTTGGCCGGAATCAGGTCGAGAATCTTTCCCTTGGCCGACGATTCACCTTCGACATGTTGTGGTGCGAACCAGACCAGACGGGAACGTGCCCCGGCGAGGTTCATCGCCAGCGCCGCGTTGCCGGCTCGCAACAGGGCGCCGTTCGTCAGGAACTCGGTGCTCCCGAGCACGGTCACACTGCGGTCGCCGTCCCGGTAGCGGACCAGCGCGCCGCCGTAGCAGCTGGTGACGTGCGTGGCGCCGACGGCCCGAAAGGTGTTCGACGGCCCGAAGTCCACCGACCCCGCTCGATTCGCTTCTCGCAGAGCGCAATCCGGGGCATCGTCAGCTGATCCGGTTCCAGCGCTGCGGATGCCCGGCGACAGCGCGGCGCGTGCGCGTGACGTCGGCTCGACCAGCAGCAGATCCCCGGGGGCGTCAGCGAGGCGCTTCATCAGCGGCCCGGACGTGACGCGCTGGGTTTGGCCGAACAACAGCAGCGATCCCGGGCGCGCTGCGACCACCGCCTCGTCCACGCTGTTCGCGATCACGACGGTGACGCCCCGGTCACGCAGCAGCGCGACCAAGGCGTGCCCGCCGGCGGGCCCGGTGGCTTCGGGATCCAGTCGCCCTCCCGGCCGGGGCACGGTCAGATACGTGGCCAGAGCGGCGACCGCGCAGCTGGTGACCAGAGCGGTCAGCATCCACCACCACGGGCGCCGGCGCACTGGAGAAAGTGCCTGCGCGGCTGTCACCGGACCGGGGCCCACGAGTCGGGGATCGGCTGCCCGGGTGGCCCGAATTGACCTGTCGCCGAAGGGTGATGGATGTGGTCATCGAGGTCGACGATCACCTGGTAGGCGGCTTGGGTACCGGGCCTTTCGCCGTAGGCGACGTCGTTGAACGCGGTCGCCGATCGCGACAACTCGGCCCCCAGTGCGGGCAGTCGGCCGGCGGCGTCGGCGGCCAGCTCGCTGGCGGTGCGGCCCGGTGCCGGATCCAGGATGCCGTTGTCCTCCAGGCCGCGGGCCACGGCACGCAAGCGATGGCGGATCGCCGCGGCCCAGTTCGCTTCGGCGGCAAAGCGTTCCCCGATAGCGCGATGCTGCGCGGCGGTGAGTCGCCCAGCATCGAACAGCTGGTAGTCGCCGTCGGCGTGGGTGCGGATCGTCCGGCGCGCGACCCGAACGGCGATCACCACCGCTGCAATCAGCAAGGC
>NZ_JBYCLD010000155.1:0-5510 GCF_057473725.1 Mycobacterium sp. TH-M11
GTGGTGGGCGCGATCGTGGCGTGGAACGTGCCGCTGTTCCTGGCGATCAACAAGCTGGGGCCGGCACTGCTGGCCGGCTGCACCGTGGTGCTCAAGCCGGCCGCTGAAACACCTTTGAGCGCAAATGCTTTGGCGGAGGTGTTCGCCGAGGCCGGATTGCCCGAGGGCGTGCTGTCGATCGTTCCCGGCGGGATCGAGACCGGCCAGGCGCTGACGTCCAACCCCGACATCGACATGTTCTCGTTCACCGGAAGCTCGGCGGTGGGCAAGGAGATCGGCAAGCGTGCCGCGGAGATGCTCAAGCCGTGCACCCTGGAACTCGGCGGAAAATCGGCCGCCATTCTGCTCGAGGACGTCGACCTGGCCGCCTCGGTGCCGATGCTGGTGTTCTCCGGAGTCATGAACTCCGGGCAGGCCTGCGTGGCCCAGACCCGCATCTTGGCACCGCGCTCGCGGTACGACGAAATCGTCGAAGCCATCGGCAATTTCGCGGCCTCGCTTCCAGTCGGCCCGCCGTCGGACGCGGGCGCCCAGATCGGCTCGCTGATCTCGGAGAAGCAGCGGGCTCGGGTCGAGGGCTACATCGCCAAGGGCGTCGAAGAGGGCGCGCGCCTGGTGACCGGCGGTGGCCGTCCCGAAGGCCTCGACAATGGTTTCTATGTCCAGCCCACCGTCTTCGCGGACGTCGACAACACGATGACGATCGCGCAGGAGGAGATCTTCGGCCCGGTGCTGAGCATCATTGCCTACGACACCGAAGAGGACGCGATCAAGATCGCCAACGACTCGGCGTACGGACTGGCCGGCAGCGTGTGGACCACCGATGTGCCGCGCGGCATCAAGATCTCCGAGCAGATCCGCACCGGCACCTACGCGATCAACTGGTACGCGTTCGACCCATGCTGCCCGTTCGGCGGCTACAAGAACTCCGGCATCGGTCGCGAGAACGGGCCCGAAGGCGTCGAGCACTTCACCCAGCAGAAGAGCGTGCTGATGCCGATGGGCTACACCCTCGACGCGTAGCGCGCACCGCCAGACTGCGGCTAGCCGCGCTTTCGCACTCGAGACTGCGGCCAGCCGCGGTTTCGCGCCGGCAAAGCCGTCAGAACGCCTCCTCGCGAAGCTGCATCACCGCGAGGTCGACGTTGGCTGCGATCCCGCGTTCAGCGGTCAGTCGCGGCAGCATGTTCTTGACGAAAAACTTTGCGCATCCGATCTTTCCGGCGTAGAAGGACATGTCGGCCGAGCTCGGTTCGTGGTCTAACCCCTCAAGTGCGACCTCGGCCTGTCGCAGGAGTAGCCAGCCGATCAGCACGTCACCGACGGCCATCAAGAACGGCACCGACTCCAAGCCGACCCGATAGAGCTCGGTGGCACTCTGCTGGGCATCGACCAGATAGCCGGTCAGCGTCGCCACCCAGCCTTGCAGATCGTCCACGGCAGTGGCCAAACACGCACGCGCGTCGTCGAGTTCAGGCCGCGCGTCGTCGCTGTCGATGAACGACTCGATCTGGGTGAGCAGGTGGGTCAGCGCCGCACCCTGGTCGCGGACGATCTTGCGGAAGAAGAAATCCTGCGCCTGGATCGCGGTGGTGCCCTCGTAGAGCGAGTCGATCTTGGCGTCACGGATGTACTGCTCGATCGGATAATCCTGCAAGAAGCCGGACCCACCGAAAGTCTGCAGCGATTCGGTCAGGGTCTGGTAAGCCCGTTCGGACCCAACACCTTTCACGATCGGCAGCAACAGGTCGTTGACCCGCTCGGCCAACTGGGCGTCGGCGCCCGACGCGATCGCGGCGGCGCCGGGATCCTGGTGGGCGGCGGTGTAGAGGTAGAGCGCGCGCAGCCCCTCGGCATAGGCCTTCTGGGTCAGCAGCGCCCGGCGCACATCGGGATGGTGAATGATCGTGACGCGGGGGGCGGTCTTGTCGGTCATCTGCGTCAGGTCGGCACCCTGAATCCGGGTCTTTGCATAGTCCAACGCATTCAGATACCCCGTCGACAGCGTCGCGATAGCTTTGGTGCCCACCATCATTCGGGCATATTCGATGACCTTGAACATTTGCGCGATCCCGCGATGGGTGTCGCCGACCAACCAGCCGACCGCGGGGATGCCGTGCTGCCCGAAGGTCAACTCGCAGGTGGCCGACACCTTCAGACCCATCTTGTGCTCGACGCCGGTGACGAAGACACCGTTACGCTCCCCCGGTTCACCCGTCTTCGGGTCGAGCAGGAACTTGGGCACCAGAAACAGGCTCAGGCCCTTGGTGCCCGGCCCGGCGCCCTCCGGTCGCGCCAGCACCAGGTGCAGGATGTTCTCGAAGACGTCGTCGCTGTCGCCGCTGGTGATGAATCGCTTGACGCCGTCGATATGCCAGGTCCCGTCGCCCTGCTCGACCGCCTTGGTCCGGCCGGCGCCGACATCGGATCCGGCATCGGGCTCGGTGAGCACCATCGTGGCGCCCCAGTTGCGGTCGATGGCCAGCGACGCCCAATGCCGTTGCTGCTCATTGCCGATGGCAAAGAGAATGTTCGCCATGATCGGGCCGGCCATGTACATGAACACGGCCGGGTTGGCGCCCAACACCAATTCGTTGACCGCCCACTGCACCATCGACGGCGCCGGCACACCGCCGACGTCCTCGCTCAGGCCGACGCGAAACCACTCGCCTTCGCCCCACGCACGCATCGACTTCTTGAACGGCCCGGGCAGGGTGACGACGTGTGAGTCGGGGTCGAACGTCGGCGGGTGGCGGTCGCTTTCGGCGAACGAGTCGGCCACCGGGCCTTCAGCCAAGCGGGCGGCTTCTGCCAGCATCTGTCGTACCGAGTCGCCGTCGAGGTCGCCGAACGCGTCGGCGGCGAGCACCTCGTCCAACTTCAGTAATTCGAACAGGTTGAACTCGAGGTCGCGTACGTTGCTCTTGTAGTGGCCCATCGCTGACGCCTTTCCATCGCCTGGCCCGAGCCTAACTCCGCCGATCCAACCACCGCTGCGGACCGCTGCACACGGTGTCCGCGCAGTTCGGGTGGCTGGGCTGACGGCCCGCCCCCTCCCCAGACCGCTTCGCGGTCTGCATTGCCGGCAGGCTCAGTCGCTGGCCGGAAGCGGCTTGGCTTCCTTCAGGCTGAGCGCGGTAGCGCCGATCGCCAGCGTCCCGGCACCGGCCTTGGTCACCAGCACCTCGGCGCCGGAGTCGTCGACGTACCGCTTACCCATGATCGCGCCGCCGGCGAACGCCGGATCCAGCTCGCCGGAATGCTCGGCGCCCAGCGCCACCATCGGCGCCCCACCGCAGCGCAGGTCGTCGAGGCTGTCGGCGCTGCGGACAACGATCACCTGGGTGTCGCAGACCTGACTGGCCAGGCGGGTGCCGTTCTTGATCATGATCCGATCCTCGGTTCTCTCACTGCTCGGCCACAGCGGCACGAAGCTCCTCGACGATGTCGCGGCGAAGCACTTTGCCGGTCGCGTTGGTGGGCAGCTCGTCGCGAAAGACTACCCGGTCAGGGGTCCGCGACCCCCGCAATCTCGTGCGGACATGCTCGCGCAATTCCTCGGCGTCGGGGTCGGCTCCAGGAACCGGCACCACCACAGCGACGATCGCCTGCCCCCACTGCGGATCCTCGACACCGACGACCACGACGTCACGCACCTGCGGATGCTCGACGAGCACATCCTCCAGTTCTGCGGGTGCAATGTTTTCGCCGCCGCGGATGATCGTGTCGTCGCTGCGGCCGCCGATGAACAGGTAGCCGCCCTCGTCGAGGGTGGCGATGTCCTTGGTCGGAAACCAGCCCTGCGCGTCGAGCACCGAGCCGATTCCGGTGTAGCGGCCCGACACCTGCTCACCGCGGACGAACAGTTCGCCGGTCTGCCCGGCCGGCAACACCGCGCCGTCCGCGCCGCGGATCTGTACCTCGACGTTCGGCACCGGCCGGCCCACCGAGCCCAGCCGCTTGAGCTCAGCCGGGTCTGCGGCGGCCTGCGCCTCGCGGTGGTCCTCGGGAGTCAACACTGCGATCGTCGAACTGGTCTCGGTCAGGCCGTAGGCATTGACGAACCCAACGTCGGGCAGCAACTCAAGCGCCCGGCGTACCAGCGGCAACGGCACCTTGGAACCGCCGTAGGCCAAGTTGCGCAGCGACGGCAGCCGCTGCCCGCCGCTTTCCAGGACGCCGACGATCCGGTCCAGCATGGTCGGCACCACCGTCGCGCTGGTGACCTGCTCGGCGTCGATCAGGCGCAGCCATTCGTGCGCGTCGAAGACCGGCAGATAGACCATCTTGCGTCCGGCATAGAGATTCGACAGCGCCGCGCTGACCCCGGCGATGTGATAGGGCGGCACACAGATCAGCGCGGCGTCGGCCGCTTCGGCGGACCCGAATTCGACGGTGCCGGTGACGTAGCTGGTCAAGTTGTTGTGGGTCAGCTCAACGGCTTTGGGTTGCGACGTGGTGCCCGACGTGAACAGCACGATGCCCACCGAATCCGGTTCGGCGAATTCCACGGCCGGTTCGGCCGCGCGGGCTTGCGCAAGAAAGTCGTCGGACGCCAGGATCCGCTTGGCCACACCGTTCACGCCAGCCAGTTCGCCGAGGTAGCGGCTGTCCGCCACCACCAGCGGGTCGGGCAGCCGGGCGATCAACGTCGTGATGGCCTCGGCGGACAGCCGGTAGTTGATCGGCGTGAACGGGATCCCGGCCCGGGCCGAGGCGAAGATCAGCAGCGGCAGCATGGCACCGCCGACCCCGACATAGACGACGTGCGACGCCCCTGACGCCGCGATGACGCCCGCCCCGCCGTCGGCGAGATCGCTGAGCTGCTGGGTCGTCAGTCGGACATCACCGGAGACGACGGCCGTCCGCCCGGGATCGTTCGAGCTCGCCATCTCGAGTAACAGCGAAATGCTCACGGTCACACCTTCTGCGATGTCCACACGTTACAAATACTGGCCAGAATGTCATGCCAGTTTAGAGGACGTCACCATGCACCGTAACGGCCGCCTGAGCTCAGGTGCCGGTCCACTTGGCCGGCCGCTTCTCGGCGAACGCGATCGCGCCTTCCTTGGCGTCGTTGGAGCCGAACACCGGCATCAGGATCGTGTTCTGTTTGGCGAACCGCTCCGCCGGGCTCCAGCCTCGGGACTCGACGATGATCTGCTTGGTGGCCGCCACCGCCAGCGGACCGTTGACGGTGATCCGCTCGGCCAGGTCGATCGCCGCATCCAGCGCGCCCCCGGGTTCGGCGAGCACGTTGACCATACCCAGGGCGTGCGCCCGTTCGGCGGTGAAGCTCTCGCCGGTCAGCGCCAGTTCCATCGCGATCGCGGGAGGGATCCGCTCGGGTAGCCGCAGCAGCCCGCCGCCACCGGCGACCAAGCCGCGCTTGACCTCAGGGATGCCGAACGACGCGTCCTTGGACGCCACGATCATGTCGGTGGCGAGCGCCAACTCGGTACCACCGGCCAGCGCGTAGCCCTCCACGGCCGCGATCAGCGGCTTGACCG
>NZ_JBYCLD010000156.1:0-10189 GCF_057473725.1 Mycobacterium sp. TH-M11
TCACGGACCGTTTCGGCCAGCTGCGCGCCGCGTTTGCGCGCCCGTTTCCGGGCCTTTGCCACCACCGGCTTGCTCTTCATGGCGGCCTCGTGGGCAAGTTCTTCGCCCCGCTTGCGGGCCACCTCGACCAGCGGTGCGCCCCGCTCGGCGGCCGTGCCGGCTAATTCGCGTCCACGCTCGGCGCCGACATGAAGTCCGTGGGCGATCCGGTCGGCCAGCTCGGAACCGAGCAGCGAGTCGTCGGAATCGTCGAACGGCAGCGCCGACGACACCGCCTCCGATAAACGGCCTGCCGCCTGCCTTCCGCGCCAACCCAGCGACGGTTTGCCGGCCGTGTCGGCGGCCGCGATGATCAGCCCACCCAGCAGGCTCAAATCGGTCAGCAGGTCACGTCGTTTCTGGGCCCTGCGATCCGGATCGCTTTCAGCCCAAAACAGATGCCCGCCAAGGCTGCCCGGTATCACCGTGAATGCCAGCACGGCGGAGGCGACTCTGGGCATCTTGCCGGTGGCCAGCAACGCGCCGCCCGCGACCTGGACGGCCGCGTTGATTCTCGCGGCCGTTTCGGGATTGGACGGGATCCGGTCTCCGTACGGCCCGGGCAGTTGGCGCAGCGCCGCGACGGTCGGCTCGGTCGCTTCGAGCGACAGCGCGGGGTTGCGCAGCGTCTCGACGCCTTGGCCGATGAATGCTGCGGACAGCAGGGGACGAGCGATTCGGCGAATCAACATGGCCCGCGTGTTCCCAGGTTCAGCGCAGCGCAAACCGGATCGGCCAACCGCGTGCGAGTCCTAGCCGGACTGCTTGCCGCAGGCGGACCCAGTTGCATTCCGCTCGTTGTGTTTCGTCCTGGCCGCGATGCCGGGCGGCGTCCCGAGCCTGATCTCACATTCAGGGGGATTGCCAGCCGCGTCGCCGCGCTACGGCATCTCGGCCAACAGGAGCCGCGCGGATGTCTCCAGCCGGTCGGCAATCTCGCCATATGAGGCATATCCCATGCCGGCGCGCACCAAAGCTCCCGCGTAGAGCAGCTCAAGTGATTCGACCAGTTCAGGTGTGGGTCCGTCGCCCAGAGCGGTGACCAGACGCTGGTGTATCTCGCGGCCGATGCGCAGCCGCAGGTGCTCAACCTCAGCGTCCTGGCTGAGCAACGCGCTGGTGACCGCACCGGCAAGCGCCGGCTCGTCCGCGACCAGCAGCGCGATCTGGCGCAGCACGGTGATGACGCGCGCCGTTGGACACGGCGATGCGGTCGGCGCAACGGGAGTCGACGTCAACCGCCGCCAGAACACCTCGGCCACGAGGTGCTCTTTTGAGGAGAAATATGTGTAGGCCGTCGCCGCCCCGACGCCGGCTTCCGCCGCGACCATGCGAATCGTCAACCCGGAGAAGCCTTCTCGGCTCAGCACACCGATCGCGGCGTGACCCAGCCGCTCGACGGTGTCGGCCTGCTTGGCGGTGAGGCGTCGTCTGGTCGATTCCCGAGCTACCGGGTTGGACACGTGTCCGGACACTACTACACCCACCGGGGCGCGGCAACCGAATGCACTACCGTGCAGGGGATGACAACCTCCCCAGACCGCGCCGCGCACGACGAACTGACCGGCCGGTTATTCGCACTGGCCGACCGGGTGACCGGTTTCATGCCCGCTGACGAGGGGCAGGCTCTCTACGACGTGGCCATGACCTACCTCGACGGTGGCATCGGCGTCGAAATCGGGACGTATTGCGGTAAGTCGACGGTCCTGCTCGGCGCGGCCGCTCAGGCGCGCGGCAGCGTTCTGTACACCGTCGACCACCATCACGGCTCGGAAGAGCATCAGCCCGGTTGGGAGTATCACGACACGTCGCTGATCGATCCGGTCACCGGACGGTTCGACACCTTGCCGGCGTTGCGGCACACCCTCGACGAAGCCGGGTTGGACCACAACGTGGTGGCGGTGGTCGGCAAATCGACTGTGGTGGCCAAAGGTTGGCGCACGCCGCTGCAACTGCTGTTCATCGACGGGGGCCACAGCGAGGAGGCCGCCCGCAACGACTACGACGGCTGGGCGAGGTGGGTGAGCGCCGGGGGCGCACTGGTCATTCACGACGTGTATCCCGACCCGCGCGACGGCGGGCGGCCGCCCTATGAGATCTATTGCCGTGCAATGGAAAGCGGCGCGTTCACCGAGAAATCCGGGACCGGTTCGATGCGGGTGCTCGAGCGCACCGCCGGCGATGCCGGGGCAGCGGTTTAGCGATCCGACTGGCTGGCCGCGCACTCGCAGTCGTACGCACTCTCCAAGCCGCGCGGCAGGTCGACACCGCGGAAGATACCGCTGCCCGCGGTGGTCGCTGACAACGCGTCGGCGGCCAGGATGACCGCCGCGCCGGTCCACGTCGTGCGCTCGACGGGCCAACGTTTGCCGTCGCTGAAGACCAGGCCGGTCCAGTACGAGCCGTCTTTTTCGCGCAGGTGCTGCATGGCGGAGAACTGCGTCAGTGCTGACTGCCGATCGCCCATCGCATCCAGCGCCAACACCAGTTCGCAGGTTTCCGCACCGGTCACCCACGGCCGATCGTCGACGCACCTGATGCCCAACCCGTCGACCACGAAATCGCTCCATCTTTCGGCGATGCGGGCCGTCGCCGCGGCACCGCGCACCGCGCCGCCCAGGATGGGGTAGTACCAGTCCATCGAGTGATGTGGCTTCTCGGTGAACCCGGTGGGATGAACGGCGATCGCGTGGCCCAACCGGCCGAGGGCAAGCTCCCATTCGGGTTGCGGGTCGTCGATCAGATTCGCCAAGGCGAGCGCGCATCGAATGCTGTGGTAGATACTGGCGCAACCGGTCAGCAACGCTTCCGTCAGGGGCCCCGAAGCGCTACGCGCCCAACAAATTTCGCCGCCCTCAAGCTGTAGGTCGAGTACGAAGTCGATGGCTGCGCGCACCGTCGGCCACATGGCGCGGGCAAACATCCGATCGCCGGTGACAAGTACGTGATGCCATACTCCGACCGCCACATACGCGCAGAAGTTGCTGTCGCTGTTGGCATCTTCTATGACGCCCGCGCGCAATTGAATCGGCCAGGAGCCGTCTGCGCGCTGTTGGTTACGGCACCAGTCGAAGGCGCGACGCGCAGGTCCGATCAACCCGGCGACCGTGAGGGCCATCGCGCATTCCACATGGTCCCAGGGATCGGTGTGGCCGCCATCGGACCATGGGATCTCTCCGGAGGAATATTGCAGCGCTGCAATAGATTCTGCCGTCTGACGGCATTGTTCGGGGGACAGGACGCCGTCGACGCCCGGAATCTCAGACCAGCTCAACAGCAGGTACCGGTTTCTCGAAATACAACGCGATGCTCTTGCCGATCAGGGGGTTGAGGGTCGATTCTGCGAGTCGCGTCACCAGCGGTCGCCGCATCATGTCCCACACCAGCAGTTTGTGGTAGGCAACGACAGCCGGATGGTCGGACTTCTCAACACCTACTGCGCATTTCAGCCACCAGAACGGGGAGTGCAGTGCGTGGGAGTGGTGGGCGTGGATGAAATTCATTCCCCGGCCGGCGATCTTGCTGCGCAGCTGATCGGCCCGGTAGATGCGGATGTGGCCGCCCTCGTTGCTGTGGTATTCGTCGGAGAGCAGCCAGCAAACCTGCTCGGGTAGCCATCGAGGCACCGTGACGGCCAGTGTGCCGCCGACCTTGAGTACCCGGATCAGCTCCATGATCACGGCATCGTCGGCCGGGATGTGTTCGAGGATTTCAGAAGCGATGACGCAGTCGAAGGTTTCATCGGAGTAGGGCAACGCGCGTGCGTCGCCGACGACGGTTTTGGCGTGAGCCGATGGCGGTGCTTCCCCGGCCTCCGCCATTCCGCGGAACATCGTGTCCACCTCGACGAGTTCCTCGGAGTTCTGGTCAAACGCCACGACCTCGGCACCGCGCCGGTACGCCTCGAAGCTGTGCCGACCCAAACCGCAACCGACATCGATGACCTTGCTGCCGGGGCCGATGCCGAGACGATCGAAATCGACTGTCAGCACAGCTCGCCCACCACGCGGCTGGTATCGCCGACCGTCGAACCGCCGGCGATGGCCTGCTCGTACACCTGCACGGTCTGCGCGGCCACCGATTCCCAGCTGAACACCTCGACAGCGCGCCGGCGACCGGCCGCGCCCAGCTGCTTGAGCTGTTCGGGGGAGTCCAGCAGCTCGCCGATGACTCGGGTCAGCTCGTCGACGTCGCCGGGCGGGACCAGCCGTGCGCAACTGCCGTCGGTCCCCAGCACTTCGGGCAATGCGCCGGCGCGGCTGGCCACGATCGGCGTCCCGCTCGCCATGGCTTCCACGGCCGGGAGCGAAAAGCCCTCGTAAAGTGAAGGAATGCAGGTGATTTCAGCTGATGCGAACAGCCGGGCCAAGTCAGCGTCGGTGAGCCCGCTGGAGATGTGCACGATGTCGGAGATGCCGAGTTCGGCGATCAGCTTTTCGGTGGGTCCGTTCGGCTCCAGCTTCGCCACCAACTGCAACTCCAGGTCGTAGTGATGGCGCAGCTTGGCGATCGCCGGTAGCAGGTGTCCGACGCCCTTGAGCGGTACGTCCGCACTGGCGATGGCCATGATGCGGCCCGGGACGCGCGGTTGCGATGACGGCGCGAAAACATCTGTCTCCACTCCCAACGGCACCACGTGAAGCTGATCCGGGCGTACGCCGAAGTCGGCCGTGATGTCGCTCGCCGACGACGACGACACGGTCAGCAACTCGGGGATGCGTCGCGCCACCCGCTTTTGCATCGCCAGAAAGCCGTACCACCTGCGCACCGACGGCCTACGCCACCAGCGCGCCGCAGCGAGATCCACCATGCGGTCGCGGGTGATCGGATGGTGCACGGTCGCGACGACTGGCAGGCCGGTGGCCGCAATCTTCAATAGTCCGACACCCAGGCTCTGATTGTCGTGTACCACGTCGAAATCGTCGAGCCGTTCGGCCAGCAGCCGCGCTGCCCGCAGGCTGAAGGTGCGCGGCTCTGGGAAGCCCGCGGTCCACACCCCGGCCAGCTCGAGAAGGTCGATCCGATCCCGGATCTCTCGCAGGTGGGGAATCCGAAAGGGGTCGGGCTCGCGATACATGTCGAGGCTGGGCACCTCGGTGAGCACTACGCGTGGGTCGAGTTCCTCGGGGTAGGGCTGACCGGAAAACACCTCGACGTGGTGTCCCAGATCGACCAGGCTCCGGCTCAGATGCCGGACGTACACCCCCTGGCCGCCGCAGTGCGGCTTGCTGCGATAGGACAGCAACGCAATCCGCATACTCACGCCCGATCCGGTGTGAGGGTGCCGAGGTGTAGCGCAGTGGAAGGTTCGGGCGAGGCGTCAACGCGCTTTCTGGACACGTGTCTGGACTATAGTTTGACAAACTAGCTGATGCAACGCGACGCTAGCGGCGTTGACTTCGCCGGGTGTCGTCGGCCCGTTGATCGCGAGGACGCCGCCGCCAGCTCTGACGGCGATACCGTGGTCGTTATGCGCACGCTGGTCGTCGTCGACGTTCAGAGAGACTTTTGTGAAGGCGGCTCGCTGGCCGTCGCCGGCGGGGCGGCCCTGGCGGGTGCCATCGACGCGTATCTAGCCCGCGAGACCCATTACCGCCACGTGGTGGCGACGCAGGATTTCCACATCGATCCCGGCGACCATTTCTCCGACCATCCGGATTACGTCTCGTCGTGGCCGCCGCACTGTCGCGCCGATACTCTTGGCGCGCAGTTTCACCCGAATCTCGATGCCGGTCGGTTCGAGGCCGTCTTTCGCAAGGGCGCGTACGACGCGGGGTACAGCGGCTTCAGTGGACTCGATCATGGTGGGACGCTCTTGGGCGATTGGCTCCGACAACGCCACGTCGACGAGGTCGACATAGTCGGCATCGCCACCGATCACTGTGTGCGCCGGACCGCGGAAGACGCTGCGGCGCAAGGCTTGGTGACTCGCGTACTGGTCGACCTGACGGCCGGGGTGGGGGAGGAGTCCACCGCAGCGGCCCTGCGCGCATTGCGTGCGGCGGGTGTCGAGACCGTGGAAAGCCGATGACGGAATCGATGAGCGCGGCGCTGCTGAGAGCCGTTGAGCGATCGCCGGACATTGTCCCGACGGGCCACACCGGCGACCGGGGTTTGGCACTTACCACAGCCGCCCCGACGACGAAAGGATTACCCATCCAGCACCGGGAGACACACCACGAACACCAGCTTCGGTCCCGGTAGACCCTTCGGTCGGCGGACCTTGCTACGCGGCGCCGGCGCGCTCGGCGCCGCGTCGGTGGCGCTGTTGCCCACCGCGTGCGGCTCCGAGGACAATGACGCGCTGACATTCTTCTTCGGCGCCAACCCCGAAGAGGCCGATGCCCGGTTGCGGGTCGTCGACGCTTTTCGGCGCACACGTCCCGACATCAAGGTACGAACCTTGTTGTCCGGCCCCGACGCACTGCAGCACGTGTCGATCTATTGTGCGGGCGGCAAGTGCCCCGATGTGCTGATGGCATGGGAGTTCACTTATTCGGGGCTGGCCGAACGCGGCGTGCTGCTCGACCTCAACGACATGCTGGCACGCGACACGACCTTCGCCGCCGAGCTCAGAGCGGACAGCGTCCCAGCGATGTACGAAACGTTCTCCTATAACGGCGGGCAGTATGCGTTTCCCGAGCAGTGGTCGGGAACCTTCCTGTTCTACAACAAGAAGCTGTTCGCTGCGGCCGGGGTGCGTCCACCACCCGGACGATGGGACGAGCCGTGGAGTTTCGGTGAATTCCGCGAAGCGGCCGAGGCGCTGACCAAGCGCGATGACGCGGGCCGGGTCAGCCAGTGGGGATTTGTCGACACCTGGGCCCCCGACTACTCGGCCCTGTTGTTCGGGATGAACAACGGTGTCCCATGGTCAAATCCACGGATGAACCCGACGCACCTCAATTTCGACAACGACGCGTTCATCGAAGGTATTCAGTTCTATGCCGACCTGAATACCAAGTACCGAGTTGCGCCTACCGCCTCGGAGTCGCAGTCGATGTCACAGACCGACCTGTTCAGTTCGGGGCATGCGGCAATGGCGCTCGGCGGGCACTGGCGCTACCAGACGCTGGTGCAGGCCGAGCATCTGGATTTCGACATCGGGGTGCTGCCCACCGGACCGAAAGGGCAGGCTGCGCGCTCGGACATCGGTACTACCGGGCTGGCCATCGCTTCTAGTAGTCCCCGCAAGAACCAGGCATGGGAATTCGTGAAGTTTGCCACCGGCCCGGTGGGGCAGGCGGTGATCGGTGCGACCGGCTTGTTCGTGCCAGCCCTGCGGTCGGCGGTACGATCACCGGCTTTTGCCCAGGCGCACAACAAGATCAGCAACATTGCCGTGCTGATCGACGGGCCGGAACACTCCGAGGGCCTGCCCATCACGCCGGCATGGCCCAAGGTCGTCGCGTTGATGGACCGCAATCTCGGCCCGGTGCTGCGCGGTTCGCGGCCCGCCACGGCGCTGGCCACCGACTTGTCGCCCAAGATCGATGAGGTGCTCCAGGCGCCATGACACTGACTGGTGCAACTCATACGGACCTGGCTCGCGGACGGGGGCCGTCCAAGCGCCGCGCGCGCTATGGTCGCCTATTCGTCGCACCGAATCTGACCGCGGTCACGGTCTTCCTGGTGTTTCCACTCGGATTCTCGCTCTACATGAGCTTTCACCACTGGGACATGTTCGGCCCGGCAAAGTTTGTCGGTTTGGCGAACTACCGCAGTCTGTTCGCCGAAGACCCGCTGTTCGTCATCGCGTTGCGTAACACCGTGGCCTACACGGTGGGCACCGTCGTCCCCACGGTGCTCATCAGCCTCGCCGTGGCCGGTGTGCTCAACCGGAAAATCAAGGGCATCGCCGTATTCCGGACAATCATTTTCCTCCCGTTGGCGGTGTCGTCAGTGGTGATGGCCGTGGTGTGGCAATTCGTGTTCAACACCAACAACGGTCTGCTCAACATCGTCTTGGGCTGGTTCGGCATCGGCCCCATCCCGTGGCTGGTCGATCCGAAGTACGGCATGGCCTCGCTGTGCATCGTCAGTGTGTGGCGGAGCGTGCCTTTCGCGACGGTCATTCTGCTGGCCGCCATGCAAGGCGTCCCGGAAACCCTCTATGAGGCAGCACGACTCGACGGTGCAGGAGAACTGCGTCAGTTCGTGTCGATCACCGTGCCGCTGATTCGCGGCGCGGTGTCTTTTGTCGTCGTGATCTCGATCATCCACGCATTTCAGGCATTCGATCTGGTCTACGTCTTGACCGGACGCAATGGCGGGCCGGAAACGGCGACCTACGTCTTGGGCATCATGCTGTTTCAGCACGCTTTCGCCTTCCTGGAATTCGGGTACGCGTCAGCGCTGGCGTGGGTGATGTTTGCGATCCTGCTGGTGCTGACGGTTGTGCAATTGCGGTGGGGTCGGCGTCGGGCAGCGCAGGAGGAGGGATCATGGGCGTAGCGGGACGAGTGCTCAGGCCCAACGTATTTCGCGGCTTAGCGCTCTACGTCGCGCTGACCGTTATCGCGATGTGCGCGTTGTTCCCGATTCTGTGGGCGGTGTCGGGATCGTTGAAGCAGGCGGGTGAGGTGAGTCTGCCGACACTGTTTCCTGCACATCCGCAGTGGTCGAATTACCGCGAGGTATTCGCCGTCATGCCGTTCTGGCGAATGTTCGTCAACTCGGTCCTGTACGCCGCCTGCGTCAGCGCCGGACAGGTGTTCTTCTGTTCGCTGGCCGGATATGCATTCGCGCGCATCCATTTTCGGGGCCGCAATGTCTTGTTCATCTTGTACCTGGGAACCTTGATGGTGCCGCTGACGGTCACGGTGATTCCACAGTTCATCCTGATGCGCGTGGCCGGTCTGACCGACACGCCGTGGGCGATGATCCTTCCCGGGTTGTTCGGCAGTGCATTCGGCACCTACCTCATGCGTCAATTCTTCCGCACGCTTCCCGACGAACTCGAAGAGGCTGCGATCCTCGACGGCTGCTCCCCGTGGCAAATTTACTGGCGGATACTGCTGCCGCTTGCAAAGCCCGGGGTGATGGTGTTGGCAGTGCTCACCTGGGTCAACGTCTGGAACGATTTTTTATGGCCGCTGCTGATGATTCAGCGAAACAGCATCGCGACCCTCACCCTTGGGCTGGTCCGGATGCAGGGTGAATACTCTGCCCGCTGGCCTGTGCTGATGGCCGCATCCGTGCTGATCTTGGTGCCGCTGTTGGCGGTGTACGCGGCAGCCCAGCGTGCTTTCATTCGCGGTATCGCAGTCACCGGGCTGGGCGGGTAGCGCATGGCGCTGGTGACATTCGACCAGGCGACGCGGCTCTACTCCGGCGCGGATCGCCCGGCAGTCGACCGCCTGGATCTCAGCGTCGGCGACGGAGAATTCGTGGTGCTGGTCGGACCATCCGGATGTGGCAAAACGACGTCGCTGCGCATGATCGCCGGGCTGGAGACTGTCGACTCGGGCCGCATCATCATCGGCAGCCGTGACGTGACCGACGACGATCCCAAGGACCGCGACGTAGCGATGGTCTTCCAAAACTACGCGTTGTATCCGCACATGACCGTGGCGCAGAACATGGGATTCGCACTCAAAATCGCGAAGCTGTCGAAAAGCGAGATTCGCGAACGGGTTTTGGACGCGGCTCGTTTACTCGACCTCGAGCCTTACCTGGATCGCAAGCCGAAGGACCTTTCCGGAGGCCAACGTCAACGGGTTGCCATGGGGCGCGCCATCGTTCGTCGACCGCAAGTGTTCTTAATGGACGAACCGCTGTCCAACCTGGACGCGAAACTTCGAGTACAGACCCGCAACCAGATCGCCGGACTGCAACACAGGTTGGGCACCACCACGATCTACGTCACCCACGACCAGGTCGAGGCGATGACGATGGGGGATCGCGTGGCGGTGCTGCGCGACGGAGTTCTGCAACAGTGCGCGGCGCCTCGTGAGCTGTACCGCAATCCGGTCAACATGTTCGTGGCGGAGTTCATCGGTTCACCGGCAATGAATCTCGTGACGGTGCGGGTCACGGATCATTGCGTCACCATGGGAGACTGGTCGATTCCGCTTCCGCGTGAAATCAGCTCTGCGATAGATGAACTCGTGATAGGTATCCGGCCTGAACATTTGGACATCGGGGGAAG
>NZ_JBYCLD010000157.1:0-15415 GCF_057473725.1 Mycobacterium sp. TH-M11
AACACCCGCAGTACGGAGTTCCCGACTCGTCGCCAACGTCGCTCGGCGGCACCCGCTGGGCATGACCCACAATGGAGGCGATGGAACAACCACAAGAAACCTTCTACGACGCCGTCGGCGGTGCGGATACGTTCCATGCGATCGTGGCGCGCTTCTACGAGCTGGTCGCCGAGGACGAGATTCTGCGACCCCTCTACCCCGAGGACGACCTGGCCGGCGCCGAGGTGCGGCTGCGGATGTTCCTTGAGCAGTACTGGGGCGGTCCGCGGACCTACTCCGAGCAACGCGGCCACCCGCGGCTACGGATGCGGCACGCGCCGTTCCAGATCGGCCCGTTCGAACGTGACGCGTGGCTGCGGTGCATGCACACCGCGGTCGCATCGATCGACTCGACAACGCTTGACGACCAGCATCGCAAGGCGTTGCTCGATTACCTGGACATGGCAGCGCACTCGATGGTGAATTCGGCGTTGTGATGGCTACACCTCCCGAGCGGCCGTGGTGGACGGATGCGTTGTTCTACCAGGTGTATCCACGATCATTCGCCGACAGCAACGGCGACGGCGTCGGCGACATCGACGGCGTGGCAGAGCAATTGGATTATCTGGCCCGGCTCGGCGTCGATTCCATCTGGTTCAGCCCGATCATGGTGTCCCCGATGGCCGATCACGGCTACGACGTGTCAGATCCGCGTGACATCGATCCGCTCTTCGGCAGCCTGGCCGCCCTGGAGCGGCTGATCGCCTCCGCGCACGAGCGCGGTATCAAGATCACCATGGACCTGGTGCCCAACCACACCAGCTCGCAGCACCCATGGTTCCAGGAGGCACTGGCTGCCGAACCGGGCAGCGTCGCGCGCGACCGCTACATCTTCCGCGACGGGCGCGGACCCGATGGGTCGCAGCCGCCGAACAATTGGCAGTCGGTGTTCGGCGGGCGGTCGTGGACGCGGGTGGTGGAGGCGGACGGCGAGCCGGGCCAGTGGTATCTGCACCTCTTCGATGTCGAACAGCCAGACCTCAATTGGGAGAATCCGGAGGTTTTCGACGACCTGGAGAAGACGCTGCGGTTCTGGTTGGAGCGTGGCGTGGACGGCTTCCGCATCGACGTCGCGCACGGGATGGCCAAACCACCAGGCCTGCCCGACACCGATGTAGAGATGCGCCCGCGGATGCTCAGCGACGGGGATCCGCGGTTCAACCATCCCAATGTGCACGCGATTCATCGCCACATCCGCCGGGTGATGAACGACTACCCGGAGGCGGTGACGATCGGCGAAGTCTGGGTGTTCGACAACGCCAGCTGGGCCGAGTACGTCCGCGCCGACGAACTGCACCTGGGCTTCAATTTCCGCATGGTGCGTGCCGAGTTCGACATCGCCGAGATCCACGACGCGATCGAGAACACCCTGGCCGCTGCAGCGATGGAAAACGCTACTCCGACTTGGACATTGGAAAACCACGACGTTGTTCGAGCACCCACCCGCTACGGTGGTGGCGAGGTCGGCCTGGACCGGTCCCGCGCGATGGCACTGCTGGTACTCGCCCTGCCGGGGGCGGTATTTCTTTACAACGGCCAGGAATTGGGCCTGCCCAACGTGGAGTTGCCCGACGAGGCGCTGCGGGATCCGACGTGGGAGCGCTCCGGGCACACCGTCCGCGGCCGCGATGGGTGTCGCATTCCGATGCCGTGGCGCGGCGACGCGCCCCCATTCGGCTTCTCCACGAACCACGACACGTGGCTGCCGATTCCGCCGGAATGGGAATCGCTCACCGTGGAGACGCAGCTGCCGGCCGCCGACTCCACCTTGTCATTCTTTCAGCGCGCCATCGCATTGCGGCGTAGCCGTGGCGAATTCACCGGCGACAGTATCGAATGGCTCGATGCTCCGGACCACGCGCTGGCGTTCACCCGCGGCGGTTTGTGTTGCATGCTCAACGCCGGCGAGCGGCCGATCCCGCTGCCCGACGGCGAGCCGATTCTGACGAGCGCGCCACTGGTCGACGGCGAGCTGGCGGCAAACGCGGCGGCGTGGCTGATGTTGCCCAACCACGGCGGGTAGTAGCGCTTCGCCGATCGCCGCCACTTCATCTGGTCAGCGCAGCACAACCGCCGGGTGGCCGCGCCGCCGGTATACCGATCCGAACCGAGCGTCGAGGCGCAGCCAGGCCCGTAGGACGCGCACCCGCACGATCTCCGCGGAATCGACGGCGTCGGCCTCTTGCGGAAGGAAACCCATTGCCGTCAAGGCGAATACGCACCGCATCGGGATGCCGACGCTGTCGCCGCCGGCGCTGACCCGGATCACCTCCTGGTCCAGCAGCGACACCGGCGGCCCCTGCGCACTGCCGTGATCCTTGGCCAGTTGCGACCCACGCTGCGCCAGATCCAGCATCAAGCGGGCCGGAACGTCGTCGAGATGGCCGAATCCCGAGTCCGGAGGCAAAACACCGCGCCAGGCCGAGTCCATCGGAAAGCCCGGATCGACGTAACCTGAACGATCGACAGCGGCCAGCCCTTGGGTCAGCGCGTCGGCGCCGACCGACAAGTCGTCGGGCCGCACCGTGCCGGCCACCACCCTACTTGCCAACACATCCAAACCCGTTGCAGCCCAGGCTGTTAACTCCCTGGACGAGCGGTTACGCAGCCGGATCACGGCGGCCGCATCCAGGCGCGCCGCCCGCTCGACGAATGCCGCCAGGTCGGCGCGGTGAGCGGCGACGGAGTCAGGGCCCAGCCACACACCCCGGTCGGCTACCTCAGCCACCGCTGCAGGTATTCCCGATGGTGCGGCAACAGGCGCACAAGTCGTTGCTCGTCGATATTGAACGCGGCCAGTTGCGACTCGCCGATCACCGAAGGCTTCGACTCCGGGTCGGCATTGACCGAACGCACCTCATAGCCGAGGGTGAAATCGACCGCCCGTAAGCGCTTGGTCCACATCGTCACCTGTAGCGGCGAATCAATCAGCCGCAGTTGACCTTTGTAGGAAACGCGCACGTCGGCGATCAGCAGTCCGATGTCGAGGATGTCGGACTCAAAGGCAGGTTTGAGGAACGGAACGCGCGCCTCTTCCATGATCGTGACCATGGTCGCGTGGTTGACGTGCTGATACATATCGATGTCCGACCACCGGACCGGAACCGGCGCAACAAAACCCGGCTGGGTTATGGCGCCGCTCCTCCTCATCGCTGCGCTCTGCATCGTCGCCGGCTGGCTCACCCTGCTGCTCCCCGACCGCTGGTGCGTGTCATCGACCGGATCTGACGTGCCGCCACCGACAGGGTGGCCAAATCCCGTTGGCCGCTCTCGTAGATCTCCGTCAGAGTCCGCCGCGCCCGCTCGACCCGCGACGCGCTGATGTGTTCCCATTCGGCGATCTTCTGCTCACCGGTCTCGTCCGGCTCGCCGACGGCAAGCACGTCCAAACACAGCGAGCGTAACGAGGAGTAGATGTCGTCGCGAATCGCCAAGCGCGCCAGCGAATGCCAGCGATCCGCGCGCGGCAGGTCGGAGACCGCGGTGAGCAGGCCGTCGGTGCCCAGGCTGTCCATCAACGCGAAATACGTGTCCGCGACCTCAGCGGGCTCGCGATCGTCGATGTCGGCGACGTCGATGATGTCCAACAGGCTGTAGCGGTACAAGCCGATCGCCACCGCATAGGCCAGGTCCTGCGATGCGCCTTGCCTGACGAACTCGGCGGCTTCCTTTTCCACGATCGCCTTGTCGTCGCCGCGAAGCCACTCTGACATGCGAGGCGTCAGAGCCGCGACTTTCATCGCGAACCGGTTGATTTCAGCGCCCACTGCCAACGGCTGCGGACGGTAGTTGAGCAGCCAACGCCCGGCGCGGTCGATCAGCCGTCGGGTGTCGAGCGTCATCCGATCGGACACCGCGATCGGTAGTCCCTCCGAGCGGATGCTGCGCCACAGCTGCTCCACCCCGAAGATCGCGTCGGTCGCCGCGTAGGCGCGCACGGCGTCCACCGGGCTCACGCCGGTGTCCTGGGTAACGCGATAGTCGTAGCTGATTCCGGCGGTGTCCACCAAATCGTTGACCAGCATGGTGGTCACGATCTCGCGCCGCAATTGATGTGAGCGGATCGCCGGGCCGCACCGCTCCCGCAACTGCGACGGGAAGTAGCGCGGCAACTTTGCGGCGAAGACCTCTTGATCCGGCACGTCGGTGTTCAGGAGTTCCTCTTTGAGGGTGAGCTTGACGTGCGCCATCAACGTGGCCAGTTCCGGTGAGGTGAGCCCGATACCGACCTCGAGGCGACGCGCGATCTCCTTCTCCGATGGCAGTGCTTCGAGTTCGCGGTTGAGCCCACGCTCGGCCACCAGGTATTTGATCTGGTCGGCATGGACCGTTAGCAGACTGGATGCGTTGGCGCGGCTGGTGCCGATCAGGTCGTTCTGGTCGGTATTGTCGGCGAGCACAAGGTCGGCGACCTCGTCCGTCATCGACTCGAGCAGGTGGGCTCGTTCAGCGGGATCGATGGTGCCGGCGGTCACCTGCGCGTCGACCAGGATCTTGATGTTGACCTCGTGGTCTGAGCAGTCCACCCCGGCGGAGTTGTCCATCGCATCGGTGTTGATCCGCCCGCCGCACAAGTCGAACTCGACCCGCCCGAGCGCTGTGACACCCAGATTGCCGCCCTCGCCAACAACTTTCGCGCGCAACTGGTTCGCGTTGACGCGCAGCGCGTCGTTTGCGCGATCACCCACGTCCGCGTCGGATTCGGCTTCGGCCTTGACGTAGGTGCCGATGCCGCCGTTGAACAACAGATCCACCGGCGCCCGCAGGATCGCGCGTACCAGATTGGGTGGCGTCATCTCAGTGACGCCACCGTCGATGCCCAGCGCCGCGCGAACCTGATCGCTGATCGGGATGGATTTGTGTTCGCGGCTGTACACGCCGCCGCCCTCGCTGATCAGTGACCTGTCGTAGTCCTCCCAACTGGACCGGGGCAGGTCGAACATCCGTCGTCGTTCTTGCCATGAGGCAGCGGAGTCGGGCTCGGGATCCAAGAAGATATGGCGGTGATCGAAGGCCGCCAGTAGCCGAATGTGCTTGGACAGCAACATGCCGTTGCCGAACACGTCGCCGCTCATGTCGCCGACGCCGACGACGGTGAAGTCCTCGGTTTGGGTGTCGACGCCCATCTCGCGGAAATGCCGCTTGACCGCTTCCCAGGCGCCCTTGGCGGTGATGCCCATCGCCTTGTGGTCGTAGCCGACCGACCCGCCGGAGGCGAAAGCGTCGCCCAGCCAAAAGCCGTAGGACTCGGCGACCCCGTTGGCGATGTCGGAGAACGTGGCGGTGCCTTTGTCGGCGGCCACCACCAGGTAGGCGTCGTCGCCGTCGCGCCGCACAACTTCCCGTGGGGCGCTCACCGCTCGAGTGTTGTGGTCGACGTTGTCGGTGATGTCGAGCAAGCCGGAGATGAACAACTTGTAACAAGCGATGCCTTCGTTGCGGCTCGCCTCGCGGTCGGCGGCGGCGTCGTCGGTCGGCAGCGGTGGTTGCTTGACGACGAATCCGCCTTTCGCGCCGACCGGCACGATCACCGCGTTCTTGACCGCCTGCGCCTTGACCAGTCCCAGGATTTCGGTGCGGAAGTCTTCCCGGCGGTCCGACCAACGCAGGCCACCACGCGCAACGTAGCCGAAGCGCAGGTGCACACCCTCGACGCGGGGCGAATAGACGAAGATTTCGAACTTGGGGCGCGGCAGCGGAAGCTCTTCGATGAGCTGCGCATCCAGTTTCAGCGACAACACATTCTGACTGCGGGCCGAACCATCCTGCGTGACAAAGTAATTGGTGCGCAGGGTCGCCTGAATGAGTTCGGCGAACGCCCGCAGCACCCGATCGGTGTCCATGCTGACCAGCGCGTCGATGTCGGCCGCGACCGCCGCGGCCGCGGCGTGCGCGTCACGGCTCTTCGAAGTCGACGGATCGGGATCGAAGAGCGCCTCGAACAGCGCCACCAACGCTCTTGCAGTTTCTGGGTTTTCGTTGACCACCGATTCGATATGCGACTGACTGTAGGCGAAGCCGGCCTGCCGCAGATACTTTGCGTAGCAGCGTAAAAGGACAACTTGCTGCCAGGTCAGGCCGGCTCGCATCACCAGCTCGTTGAAGCGGTCGATCTCGGCGCGGCCTTCCCAGATCGCGGTGACCGCATCGGCGAAGCGTTGGGCGGTCGCTGCCCGCTCAGGACCGGGCCGACCCAGCGGAACAGTGGGAACCGGGGTGATCTTGAACTGGTAGACCCAGACCGGCAGCCCGTCGGGCCGCGGCACACTGAACGGTCGCTCTTCGAGCACCACCACGCCCATCGACTGCAGCATCGGCAGCAAATCGCTCAGCGACGCAGTACGCCCGCCCAAATACCATGTCAGCCGGGCAGTTTCGTCGTAGTCGTGATCGGAGAGCACCAACTTGACCGAATCGTCGGTCAGCTCGTCGAAGATCGCAATGTCGTTGATCGCATCTGCTGGAGTGACGAACTGCTTGTACGCGTCGGAGAACAAGCCCGCGTAGTGCTCGGCCTTCAAAGGCTCGACGTCCGCCGCCGCCGCCTCGGCGAGCATTCGGTCCGACCAGGTACGCGCGGCTTCGGTCAGCAGCGACTGAAGGCGAACCCGGGTGGCCTCGGACGTGTCGGCCTTCGTCGCGCTATCTGTGGGCAGCCGGACCATGAAATGCAGCAGCGCCCAAGGCGATTCTGTGACGCGCGCGGTGAATTCCAGGCTGGTGCCGCCGAATTCCCGGACCAGGATGTCTTCGATCTGCAGACGCACCGCCGTGGTGTAGCGATCGCGCGGCAGATATACCAGGCACGACACGAAGTACTCCAGCCGGTCAGCCCGCAGGAAAAGCAGTGCGCGGCGGCCTGATCCGAGGTCGACCACCGACTTGGCCAGCGCGAATAGCTGCTCGGCACTGCGCGCGAAAAGCTCTGAACGAGGCACGGTTTGGATGACGTCGAGCAGCAGCTGTCCCGGGTGGCCGGGGTCGAGATCGGCCAGCGCGAGCACCTCGTGCACCCGGCGCGAGATGATCGGGATCTCCAAGACGTCGGCGTTCATCGCCGCGACCGTAAACAGCCCGATGAGGCGGTGCTCGAAGACGCTGCCGTCGGCGTTCTCCCGAACGGCGAACACATACGGGTACGCGCCGAAGCGCAAGTAGCTGGCCACGTCGGTCTGGGCGAGCGCCAGCAGTTCGTCGTCCAAGGTCAGCCGCGGACGAGAACCTTTGCGCCGCCGCAGCACTCCGAGACTTGCCGTCGCCGCGTCACCCGACACCCGGCCGTCGCGCACCGGGCAACGTTGGTAACCCAGCAGCGTGAAGTTTCCTGCGGCCAGCCAACGCAACAACGTGGCGACATCGGCGTTGTTGGTGCCCGGGTAGTGACCGTTCGCATCGACTTCCACGTCGTCGGCGAGGTCGTTGAGCACCGAGATCATCGCTGTCGCGTCGGCCGCGACCCGGCGGAGATCGGCGAGGACCCCCGGCAGCAGGCTTTCGGCCTGCTGAAGGGTGTCGCGGTCGACCGGCGGTGCGAGCTGGACGTGGATCCAGGTTTCGTCGACCCCGTCGCCGCCGGCGTCTTTTGGACCGACGGCGAGCAACTCGCCGGCGCCGTCGCGGCGCACACGGAAAACCGGGTTCATGATCGCCGCATACGCCACCCCGAGTCGGTGCAGCAGGACCGTCACCGAATCCATCAGCATCGCGCCGTCGTCAGTCACCACGTGCAGCGCCGGACCGAAACCGCCCGGGTCATCGGGTGGGTACACCGCGACTCGGCTCTCCCCCGCCGGTCGATGCGCGCCGAGTCGGTAATGGGCGCCCACTAGCGCCGGCGTCACCGCCGACGCTGCGTCCAGTTCCGGTTTGGCGTCGTGCTGGCCTTGAAAGCTGGCGGAGTAGGCGTTCGAGACCCACTCGGGGATCTCGCCGCCATCAGTGACCTTCGTCCAGGCATGCTGATCAATCGTCATGACGACCGCTCCTGGAGGACGCATACCGATGCTGGCATGCCCGCGACACTAGTCGCGTGTGAGCCTTCGGTGAGTCACCCGGTGCGGACGCGCCGCATCGGCGCCGAGGCGCTCGACCTTGTTCTCCTCGTAGGCACCGAAGTTCCCTTCGAACCAGAACCATTTGGCTTCGTGGTCGCCGTCGCCTTCCCACGCCAGGATGTGGGTGCAGGTCCGGTCGAGGAACCAGCGGTCGTGGGAGATCACCACCGCGCAGCCGGGGAACTTCTCCAGCGCGTTCTCCAGCGAGCCCAGCGTCTCGACGTCGAGGTCGTTGGTCGGCTCGTCCAGCAGGATCAGGTTGCCGCCCTCTTTGAGGGTGAGCGCCAGGTTGAGCCTGTTGCGTTCGCCACCGGAGAGCACGCCCGCCGGCTTCTGCTGGTCGGGACCTTTGAAGCCGAACGCTGACACATACGCCCGCGACGGGATCTCGTTCTGCCCGACCTGGATGTAGTCCAGGCCGTCGGAGACGGTCTGCCAGACGTTCTTCTTCGGGTCGAGCCCGCCGCGTGACTGATCGACATAGCTCAACTTCACGGTTTCGCCGACCTTGACGACCCCGCTGTCGGGTTGCTCGAGCCCGACGATGGTCTTGAACAGCGTGGTCTTACCGACACCGTTGGGACCGATCACCCCGACGATGCCGTTGCGGGGCAGCGTGAACGACAGATCCTTGATCAGCGTGCGACCGTCGAAGCCCTTGTCGAGATGCTCAACCTCGACCACCAGGTTGCCCAGCCGTGGACCGGTCGGGATCTGGATCTCCTCGAAGTCGAGCTTGCGGGTCTTCTCGGCCTCGGCAGCCATCTCCTCGTAGCGCTGCAGCCGGGCCTTGCTCTTGGCCTGGCGGGCCTTCGCGCCGGACCGAACCCAAGCCAACTCTTCAGTGAGCCGCTTCTGCAGCTTGACGTCCTTGCGGCCCTGCACTGAGATGCGCTCGGCCTTCTTCTCCAGGTAGGTGGAGTAGTTGCCCTCGTAGGGATAGGCGCGTCCGCGGTCGAGCTCGAGGATCCACTCGGCCACGTTGTCGAGGAAATAGCGGTCGTGCGTGACGGCCAGAACCGCGCCCTCGTAGGCGGCCAGGTGCTGCTCGAGCCACTGCACACTCTCGGCGTCCAGGTGGTTGGTCGGCTCGTCGAGCAGCAGCAGGTCCGGTTTGGACAGCAGCAGCTTGCACAGCGCCACGCGGCGCCGCTCGCCGCCGGACAGGTGCGTCACCGGCTCGTCGGGCGGCGGGCAGCGCAGGGCGTCCATCGCCTGCTCGAGCTGCGAGTCAAGATCCCACGCATTGGCGTGGTCGAGCTCTTCCTGCAGCCGCCCCATCTCCTCCATCAGCTCATCGGAGTAGTCGGTGGCCATCAGCTCGGCGACCTCGTTGAAGCGGTCGAGCTTGACCTTGATGTCGCCGAGCCCTTCTTCGACGTTGCCGCGGACGGTCTTTTCCTCGTTCAGCGGCGGTTCCTGCTGCAGGATGCCGACCGTTGCGTCGTTGGCCAGGAAGGCCTCGCCGTTGTTGGCCTTGTCCAGCCCGGCCATGATCCGCAAGACGCTCGACTTACCAGCCCCGTTGGGGCCGACGACACCGATCTTGGCGCCCGGATAGAAGCTCAAGGTGACGTCGTCGAGGATGACTTTGTCGCCGTGCGCCTTGCGGACCTTTTTCATCGTGTAGATGAACTCAGCCATGCGGCGGTGTTGCCTTTCTGATTGCGGGGTATTGCTCGCGCCCCATCCTAGGCAACTTGTCTGGCTCCTCCTCACGCCGCTACGCGCCGCGCTTCGTCACCAGACGAGCACTACCGCAGGCCGCAGCTACGCCGACAGCGGCAGCGGGGCCTCCTCGGCGGGCGTGCCGTCGGCTTCGCTCGCCTCATCGGCGTTGGCGGTTACGATCACCGACCCGGAAGCGACGGTCTTCTCAACCCGGGCGATGCAGCGAGCCAGATCAGGCCCCACTGCCGTGGCACGCATCTCCAGCGTCGACCGCTGATTGCCGTCGCGGTCCTCGTATTCGCTGGTGTACACGTGTCCGGACACGATCACCGGCGAGCCCTTGCCCAGGGATGCGCCCACCCCAGAGACCAGTCGGCCCCAGCAGTTGACGGTGATGAACAGCGAGTTGCCCGGCTCCCAGGTGCCGTCGGCGGTGCGGCGCCGGGAATTGCTCGCGACTCGAAATTTGAGGACCTCCTGGTCACCAACTCGGCGACGTTTCGGGTCGTTGACGATGTTGCCGACCACGGTCAGCGGTGTTTCGAACATTTCTTGGTTACCTTTCCTCGTCGGCGACGCATTGCCGCCTGTGCTGCGTCCCATTGAGCTCGGGGCCGCCGACACCACGGCCGGTTTTCATCGCGGGGTTCGACCGAGTTGTGGACCAAGTGGGAACTGTGGATACGAGGAGCTGGGCGCGACAGCGTCCTGCGTGCGCCTTATCGCCTCGGGCGCAGGTGTCGCCGAAAGGTGGGCCTTTGCATGCCCCGGTCCTGGCCGGGGCTGATATGGCGAAGGTGGTTGCTAACGCTGGCCGGACGTGTCCCGGTGGGCCAGCTCGGACAGCATCGCGTTGTAGGCCGCCAACTCGGAGTCATCGTCGCGATCGGCCGCGCGATCGAGGCGGCGGGCAGTTCGCTGGTCGCTGCGCTTCCACTGGACCAGCAATGCGATCATCACGACGACCAGCGGTACTTCTCCCGCCGCCCAAGCCATTCCACCGCCGAGACGCTGGTCACCCATCAGGTCGGTGTGCCAGCTCAAATGCAGCGATCGATAGAAGCTCTCACCGAGCACCCGCTCCATCCCCATCAGGGCGATGGCGAAAAATGCGTGCAACGGCAGCGACGCGAAGACCACCGCCACCTTGGCCAGCGGCGGGATCGGCCGTGGCGTCGGGTCGACGCCGATGACCACCCAATAGAACAGGTAGCCGCTGGCCAGGAAGTGCACGTTCATCACGAGGTGCCCGATGTGGCTGCCGACCGCGGCGTCGAACAGACCGCCCAGGTACAACCCGTAGAAGCCGGCGACGAACAACGCCGTCGCAACCACCGGGTTGGTGAGGAACCTCGAGATCCGGCTGTGCAAGGCGGCCAGCAGCCATTCGCGCATGCCCGGCGGTTCACCCCGGCCGGCTGCCGGCAGCGCCCGCAACGCGAGGCTGACGGGTCCGCCCAACACCAGCAGGATCGGGACCAGCATCGACAGCGTCATGTGAGCGGCCATGTGCATGCTGAACATCGCCGGCATGTATCGGCCCATCCCCGACGAGCTGGCGAACAGCAATGCCGCGCAACCCAGCAGCCACGACACGGTGCGTCCCGTGGGGTACGCATCGCCGCGCCGACGCAGCCGCCGCACCCCGGCCAGATACAGCACGGCCAACACGATCGCCGCGGAGCCGAAGACCAGGTCGAACCGCCAATCCACCAGCACCCTGATGACGGTGAGCGGACCGTCGAAGTCGTAGCCGATTTTCACGTCAGTGATCGACGGGATGCCGCGCGGCAGCGGCGGCGGCGGGGTGCGGCCCAGACCGACGGCGACGCCGAACGTCAGGCCGAAGAGCACCGCTTCGACGGCCGCAAGCCGGATGAAATCAAATCGCGAGCTCGGATCAGCTTGTAGCGCAACGACTCCGGACCGCCGTTGACGCCAGCCGACGACGCCCAGCAGGCACAGCGCCACGAATTTCGCGATAACCAGCCGCCCGTATTCGCTGGACAGTAAGTCCGACGGGCGAATCCGCACCAAAGCATTGACGACGCCGCTGAGCGCCATTGCGCCGAAGCACCACAGCGCGATCGCCGAAAAGCGCCGTGCGGCCAGATCGGCGTGCTGCCCGCCGCGGACCACGTGCGTCAGGAGCGCCAGCAGCCCGCCCGCCCACAGGCTGCCCGCCACCAGGTGGATCAGCAGGCTGTTGGTGGCCAAGTCGTGGGATCCGCCGGCCGACGAGTGCCCGGTCAAGCCCAGCGGTATCAACGTCACCAGCGACCCGGCCAGCAACCACGGCGTCCACGACCACCGCAGCACCGGAAGGCTGGCCACGGTCAGCGCCGCGGCCAGCAGCGCGGTCCATCGCCACGCCGCCGAGATGTTGATGATTCCGGCCAGCGACCACAGGCTCGCGGGGCCGAGATGAGCGGTGAACGGCTGGCCGGACACGTCGGAAATGGTCAGCGGGACCAGCAGCGCGGCGCACACCGCCCATGCCCCGGCCGCCACCGTCCCCACCCGCAGAGCTCGATATCCGTCGGCGTCGAGCACGCCGTTTTCCTGCGGCGGAACCAAAAACCCAGCCGTCAAAAAAGACCCGACGGCGACCACCGCGGCGATTTCGCCGGCGGCCCGGACGAACGGCAGGCCGATTGTGGTCACCGGCCCTGGATTGGGCAGTCCGGTAGCGGTCAACGCGGCCGCCAGCGACAGCAGCCCGATCCCCGCTGCGGTGCATCCGGCCAGCACCGCTACCCCGATGAGCAGCGGCCATGCCACCGCCCGGCGCTGGGTGGCGGGCGGTGGCGTCATACCCAAAGAGTACGGGCGCCCAAAGGCGCGTGACCTACGACCGACCCGCGCCGCGGGCCTGGGCCTCGCGCGCGGCGAACTGTTTGCGCGCGATCTGGGCGACGTGGTCGAAATCTTGCAGGATGGATTGCAATTCACGACGAAACGCGACGCGGCGCTCGGCCAGCTCCGGCCCCGGCTCGAGCAGACCCTGATCTGCGACGACTTGGCGTGCGGTGTCGAACAGCAAGGTCGATACCGGCTCGCTGCTGCGTACCCGACCCTGCGCGACGTACTGCTTGCCGACGCCGAGCGCCAACTGGGTGAGTTCCTTGGCACCGATGTCCGCCGGCGCATCACGCAGCACATCGGCGACGATCTCGTAGGCTTCGAAGAACACCCGCAGCATCGCATCCGACATCAGCGGTCGCTTCGCGTAGAGCATCGCTTCGATCGCCGCGGGACCGGCGGAAATCTGCGCTTCCCAGTCCCGGTTCCACGACATCTCGTCGGCGATGTTCCGCCGGAAGGCGGCCGAATCGGCGAAGTAGAAGTCGAATTTCAGCAAATCGCGCAACCGCATGGCCTGCGTCCAGAACGCCTCCAGTCGGTCGCCGTCGACCCGGCCGGCATACGCCAGCGCCAGCTCGACGATCACGGTCTCCAGGAATGCGTGGATCACCGAGTTGCGGTAGAACGCGGCAGTGTGCTCGTCTTCGGGAGCGATGCGCCACACCGGCTCTCGGCCACCGTCGACCCGGGTGACGGGGTGGCCGTTCGATAGTGAATCCACCGCGGCACGAACACCTTCGGGCGTGCGTAGCCGCAGCGCGCTGGTGGACATCGGGGTGTTCTTGCGTTCCAGGTAGTCCAGCGAATCCTGCAGAGTGTGATGCAGTTGCCGAAGCGTCAGCGCCAGGCCGTGGGTGGTCAGTAGCAGCGCCGACACCAGACCGGTCGCGTTCACCGGCGTCGACTGCAGGATCCGCCACGCAACTTCAAACGACATCTTCTGCAGTGCAAGCCGTTTGGCGGCTTCGTCGTTGGCGATATTGCCGTGGCGCGGGCCGAGGTATTCACGCATCGACACCGCTTCGGGGAAGCGAACGTAGATCTTGCCGTAGTTACGTTCACCTTGGGCCTTGATGAAGTTGTACATCCAGCCCAGGCCCTCAGGCCGCTTCTCGCCGCCGCGGGCGTAGGCGGCGTACTCCGCGGTCTCGTGTAACTGATCGAAGCTGATCGAAACACCTTGCAGCAGAATGTCGTCGCTGCGCCCGTCCAAGTAGGCATCGGCGACATAGCTCATCAGTCCGAGCTTGGGCGGCAACATCTTCCCGGTCCGGGAGCGGGTGCCCTCAATGGACCAGCTCAAGTTGAACCGCTTCTCCACCACGTAGCCGACGTACTCCTTGAGCACGTACTTGTACACCGGGTCGTTGCCGATGTTGCGCCGGATGAAAATGGTTCCGGCGCGGCGCATCAGCGGTCCCATCACGCCGAATGCCAGGTTGACACCGGCGAAAACGTGCACCGGCGGTAGTCGATTCTCCTGCATCGCCACCGGCATGACCGCCCCGTCGATGTAGGACCGGTGCGAGAACAGCAGCACCGCCGGGTGCGCCTCTAACGCGGCACGGAGCGCCGCCACCTGATACTCGTCGTAGTCGATTTCGCGATCGAAGCCACGGCTGAACAGTCGGCCCAGGACCCCAACGAGGTCGACGGATACTCGGCTCCATCCGGTAGCGAGTTCGTCGAGCATCTTTCCGGCCTTCTCGAGGTCGGCACCCGGGATCTTCTCCAGGCCAGCGCGAAATCGCGCGGACGCCATGATCTCCGGGCGCACCAGCCGCGGCGATTTGTATTGCGGCCCAAGGATTCGGTATTCGGCGCGCTCCAACGCCAATAGTGCTCGGCGAGTGACGAAATGCGCAAATTCGCGGGGGTTCTCCCCGACGGTAATGTCACGCCACTGTTGGCGAAGTTGCGAAACCTTGGCCGATTCGCCCGCCACCACCTGCGCACGCGACCGGTCTGACCGCAGAATGTGGCGCTGTTGACGTTCGCTGGGCCGGTAGGGATTTCGTCCGGGCAACAACGCTGTCAGCCGGTTGAACGCCGTCGCGTCCGCCGGCGGCATCCAGAAGACGCGCACCGGCACAATCGATCGGTCTTCGTCCAATTCGAGTTGCTCGACGAGTTGAGCGAGCGCACCGGGCGTCGGATTCTGCTCGGGCAACGCCAGCACTTCCAGTGTGTCCTCCGGGTGGCGGGCACGCTGCTGATCCAGCCATGTCGCCAGCAATTCCGACTCGATTGGCGACGACGCCGCCGCCAACACCAACACGTGGTTGCCGGCATCGGGCGAACCCGCGCCGGCGGGCGAGGTGGTCACGATCGCCCCTTCGGCCGCGGCCCGGTCTTCTTCGCTGGCGCCTTCTTCGTGGGGGCTTTCTTCGCGGGTGCGGCCTTTTTCGCCGGCCCGGCCTTCACCGCACTCTTGCGCGGAGGCGACTTTTTCCGGTACACCTCGTGGTCGGGGAGTTCACCCTCCGGCCAGTCGGCCAACGTGTCGACATACAGTTGCCGCACTTCGGCAATCCGATCGGCCAATGCTTCCACCGTCCAGTCGGCCACCGAAATCGGCGGGAAGACAGCCACATCCACCGTTCCGGGGTTCATACTGGTCGAGTTGCGGGCGGCGATGATTTCGGCATTGCGGATCACGATCGGCACGATCGGTATCCCCACCGCCATCGCCATCCGGAACGGCCCCTTCTTGAACGGCCCGACGCTGGTGGTGTCCAGCCTGGTGCCCTCCGGGGCGATCATGATCGACAACCCTTGCCGTGCAC